>NZ_JBPODR010000004.1:0-49940 GCF_051201035.1 Thermoanaerobacterium thermosulfurigenes | reverse complement strand
CACAGCAAGTTCAGTAGAGCAGATATCAGCATCGATAGAACAGATAAGCAAGTCGATAAAAGGAGTAGCAGGGAACGCAGAAAGCTTGTCAGCATCAGCAGAAGAAACATCGGCGGCGATAGAAGAAATGGTAGCATCGATCAATCAAGTAGCTAACAGTACTGAAAATATTAAAAGATTAAGCGATTCGCTAAAGACTGAAGCACAAAATGGCAGGAAATCGGTAGAAGAAACATTATCTTCTATTAAAGATATTACTGATGCAATTTATCTTACAGGAAATGTAATAAATAATTTAGGAGAAAGTTCTGAAAAAATAGGAAGTATTACGGAAGTTATTGATGATATTGCAGAACAGACCAATTTGTTAGCTTTAAATGCAGCGATAGAAGCTGCAAGGGCTGGTGAACATGGCAAAGGGTTTGCGGTAGTAGCAGATGAAGTTAGAAAACTTGCTGAAAGAACAGCTACAGCTACAAAAGAGATAGCTGCTCTAATAAAGAATGTTCAAAAAGAGACGGAACAAGCAGTGAAAGCAATTGCAGTAGGGCAAGATAAGGCTAAGCGTGGAACTGAGTTAAGCAATGATATGAGTATAGTAATAGAAAAAATTGTTGAAGGAATAGAAGAAATAAATAATGAGATTAACGAAGTCACATTAGCCGCAGAAGAGCAGAGAAATCAAGGGCAAAACATAGTAATAGCAGTAGAAAATATAACAAACCAGGCAGCGCAGGTAAGGCAAGCGACAAAAGAACAAGCAAAAGGAGTAGAGGAAATAGTACAAGGAGTAAACAATGCAAGAGAGCAAGTAAGACAGATAGCGGTGGCCACAAAAGAGCAGAGAAATCAAGGGCAAAACATAGTAGAAGCAGTAGAAAATATAACAAACCAAGCAGCGCAGGTGAGTCAAGCGACAAAAGAACAAGCAAAAGGAGTAGAGGAAATAGTACAAGGAGTAAACAATGCAAGAGAGCAAGTAAGACAGATAGCGGTGGCTGCAAAAGAGCAGAGAAATCAAGGGCAAAACATAGTAATAGCAGTAGAAAATATAACAAACAAAGCAGCGCAGGTAAGTCAAGCAACAAAAGAACAAGCAAAAGGAGTAGAAGAAATAGTACAAGGAGTAAACAATGCAAGAGAGCAAGTAAGACAGATAGCGACGGCTACAAAAGAGCAGAGAAATCAAGGGCAAAACATAGTAATAGCAGTAGAAAATATAACAAACCAGGCAGCGGAGGTAAGTCAAGCGACAAAAGAACAAGCAAAAGGAGTAGAAGAAATAGTACAAGGGGTAAACAATGCAAGAGAGCAAGTAAGACAAATAGCGGCGGCTGCAAAAGAGCAGAGAAATCAAGGGCAAAACATAGTAGAAGCAGTAGAAAATATAACAAACCAAGCAGCGCAGGTAAGTCAAGCAACAAAAGAACAAGCAAAAGGAGTAGAGGAAATAGTACAAGGAGTAAACAATGCAAGAGAGCAAGTAAGACAGATAGCGGCGGTTGCAAAAGAAATAAATGCAAATATCGGCGAAGAAATGAACAATTCAAATGTTATAAATAAACAAGCAGAACAAATTGAAGAGTTAATAAAAAAACAAACCTCAGAATTTAAGCAAGTTGCGGCATTTGTAAAAGAATTTAGCACTTTATTAAGTTTAAATGGCAAGGATGTTGAAAAATCTATCAATACTACTGAGGAACTTCTTAATAATGTGGAACAAATAAAAAATACATTAAGAGGCTTTGAAATATGATATATTCTGTACTATTGAAGAAGTTATATTCTTCAATAGTACAAATTTTGTTTAGGGGTTGATAAATATGATAGCAAATGAACAGAATTATTTAGGGGAATTGGCTAATTTTATATACGATTTTTGTGGCATTGATTATAAAAATAATTTAAACAATCTCAAGATAAAAATTGAAACAAGGATTAAAGAATTAGGGCTATCTGTTTGGGAATATTTTGGATATATCAAAATGGAACCAGAAGAATTGGATGTGTTAATAGAATTAATAACTGTGAACGAAACGTATTTTTTTAGAGAAGAAAATTTGTTAGAAGAATTTAAGAACTCAATTTTGCCTGAATATATTAATTCTGCAAACAATAATGTGCGCATATGGTCTGCCGCTTGTTCGACGGGTGAGGAGCCGTACACGATCGGTATGTTAATTGAAGACAGTGGTTTATTAAAAAACCATGAAGTTAAAATTATTGCTACAGACATTAATAACAAGGTATTGGAAAAAGCTGAAAAAGGTCTTTATAAGAAAAATTCATTATCGTTTAGGAGAACTCCTAATTATGTATACGACAAATTTTTTATAGATCATGGAGAATATTATAAAGTTAAAGATGAAATTGCCAAAATGGTGGAATTTAAAAGAATAAATCTCTTGGATAAGGATCTTGAAGAGAAAATAGGAAAATGTGATATTATATTTTGTAGGAATGTTTTAATATATTTTGATGAACATGCAATTCGAAAAATAATCAACGATTTTTACAAAATTTTAAATCCTGGCGGTTACTTATTATTAGGTCATGCTGAGTCAATAACTGGTATTCACAGTGGATTTGAAGTAATACATAAGCCTTCTGTTTTCTATTATAAAAGAAAGGGATGATATAGTGGAAAAGTTTGGTGTTTTAGTTGTAGATGATTCGTCTTTTATGAGAAAGTGTATTACTAAAATTATAGAAAAGAACCCTAAACTTTCTGTTGTAGGAATCGCCAGAGACGGATATGAAGCGATAGAAAAAGTTCAAAATCTTAATCCGGATATAATAACTATGGATATTGAAATGCCTAATATGGATGGTATTATGGCTCTTAAAAAGATTAAAGAATTGTATAATATACCTATTGTAATGTTGAGCAATTATACAGAGGAAGGTGCTGAACCTACTATAGAAGCGTTAGAAGCAGGTGCAGAAGATTTTTTTCTAAAAAGCGAGTTAATTAATCAAGATGTTGATGACAAGATTATTGATAATTTTATAAATAAGTTGATAAATGTAATAGAAAGCAAAAAAATACAAAAACAATGTTCAGAAATTAATAAAGACGAAATGGTTAATAAAAGAGAGCTTAGCAATGATAAACCAAAGGCAAAAGTAAATATAATTATCATAGGTACATCTACAGGAGGACCGGTCGCTTTGCAATCTATACTACCTAATTTTCCACCAGATTTGCCTGTTCCTGTACTTGTTCTCCAACACATGCCTCCCGGTTTTACTAAGTCTTTAGCTGAAAGATTTGATACATTCTGCCAACTTCATGTAAAAGAAGCAGAAGAAGGGGAAATTTTACAGGCTGGCAACATTTATATTGCTCCGTCAGGATTTCAAACTACTTTGCATATAAAAAATGATAATGAAGTTGTTTTTAAAATTATAGAAAGCTCAGATGATAATATTTTATACAAACCATCAGTTGATGTTACGCTAAATTCTGCAGCACCGATTTATAAAGAGCATTTATTAGCTGTTATACTTACTGGAATGGGCAATGATGGCCTTGTTGGATGTAAATCAGTAAAAAAATATGGAGGGCATGTCATTATCGAATCTGAAGAGACATGCGTTGTTTATGGAATGCCAAAAGCAGTTTTTGAAGCCAAGCTATATGATGTTCAAGTGCCGCTACAGGATGTTTTAAAGGAAATATTGGCATATGTGTGATAATGGTTTATGTCAGATGTGCTTTTTTAATTATTTTTTAATAATTTCGACATTTGTCTGAAAATAAAATATGATATAATATGATATGGTATAATATTAGTATTAAATATTTTTTGAGGGGATATGTTATGGAGAACAATACACAACTTAGGCGTAGTGATAGAAATAAAAAGAAAAAAAGCAAAAAAAGCGCCTTTAAGAAAGTATTCAATGTTGTGCTGTGGGGTGTCATTATACTGCTTTTAGCAGGCATTGGTGTTGTTGGCGGTAAAGTTTTAGCTATAATAAAAAACACGCCTCCACTGTCGCAGGATGCCTTGACGAAGATGAAACAGTCGTCCATAGTGTACGCTAAAAACAGCGATGGAAGCTGGAGCCAAGCTGCGATTTTACATGGTTCTGACAACAGACTTTGGGTTTCTATAGATAAAATTCCTGAAAATTTACAAAATGCCGTTGTGGCCATAGAAGACCAGAGGTTTTACAAGAATAATTTAGGCATTGATCCTAAGAGGATAATTGGTGCATTTTTGGTTGATATAAAGGCTGGTGGCAAACCTGTGGAAGGTGCCAGCACTATAACACAGCAGCTTGTTAAAAATACCATGCTTACAGATGAAAAGACATTGACGAGAAAGATTCAAGAGGCTGTACTGGCATGGCAATTAGAGCAAAAGTACACGAAAAAGCAGATACTTGAAGCGTATCTTAATACCATTTATTTAGGTGGTCCACATATAAATGCGTACGGTGTTCAAGCGGCAGCGCTACAGTATTTTGGCAAGGATGTAAGTCAGTTGGATCTTGCAGAATGTGCTATGCTGGCAGGTATTACTAATAATCCCTCTATGTACTCACCTGATTCCAATATACAGCAAGCGACGGAGAGGCAGCACCTTGTTTTGAGTGAAATGCTGAAACAGGGTTTTATCACTCAAGAACAGTACAATGCTGCAATAAATGAAAAGCTGCATTTTGTTTTCAAGAATCTCAATTTGTCTACGTACAGTCACGGTTATTTTATAGATCAAGTCATAAACGATGCTACAGATGCTCTTGTCAAAAAACTTGGCATGACTAAATCAGAAGCATTGAATGAAATATACAATGGTGGTCTTAGGATATATTCAACAATGGATCCAAACATACAGACGATAATGGAAAATGCGTTTAAAAATCCAAAGCTTTTCCCTGTAGATCCAACTACAAAAGAGGCTGTACAGGGTGCTATGGTAGTGATAGATTGGAAAACTGGAGAAATTAAGGGTATTGTAGGTGGTAGAAATACAAATGACTTTAAATATGTCACAAGAGGTATAAGCTTTGCTGATTCAAAAAGACAGCCAGGGTCATCAATAAAGCCTTTGACTGTGTATGGACCTGCACTGCAAAGCGGTCTTACCGCTGCTACAGTTGTAGACGACGTTCCTACCACATTTACACTTCCTGGTGCAAAGCCGTACACGCCTCATAACTATGAAAGCAATTATTACCATGGTTTAGTGACATTAAGGGAAGCTATAACAGATTCGTTGAATGTGCCTGCTGTTCAGGTTGTCAACAAAATAGGCATAAATGTCTCTGCAAGTTACGGGAAAAAATTTGGACTTGACATAACTAAAAACGATATGTACCTTCCAGCTCTGGCATTGGGCGGTTTAAGTCAAGGCATCACGCCTATACAAGAAGCGGCTGCTTACGGGGCAATTGCCAATAAAGGAATGTATATAAGTCCGATTACTTTTACAAAGATTACAGACTCTACAGGAAAAGTATTGGTAGACAATAAACCTGAAGAACATGTGGTGTTAAGTGAGCAAAATGCTTATATATTGAGAAGCATGATGATGGATGTTGTAGACCATGGTACAGGTACTGCTGCCAAGCTTTCTAATATGGATGTGGCAGGTAAGACAGGCACATCTGAGAATTCAGGCAACATTTGGTTCTCAGGTTTTACGCCATATTATGTTGGTACTGTATGGATGGGTTATCCGTCATCAAATAATCCTGTGAAAAATTACGGTGTGCCGCAGGTAGGAGGTACTTTCCCGGCTCAGATGTGGAGGACTGTCATGGCACAAATACATCAAAATCTTCCACCAACACATTTTACAGACAAACCATCGGGAATAGTATATGAGACTGTCTGCAAAGATTCCGGAGAATTGCCGACGGATTTGTGCAGAGAAGATCCGAGAGGGGACAGGACATATACTGAGATGTTTGCTGCAGGTACACAGCCTACGGAGTATTGCACTGTTCACGTATCAGCCCAGATAGATACATTGACAGGGAAATTGGCATCTTCCTGGACACCGCCTTTCCTCGTGAAACAAGAAGTGTTTATCAATCCTCCAGGTAGGACGCCTGAGCAGAATGCATACGCCGCCGACGGCAAATACGTATTGCCTACACAGTCAGACAGTGGAAGCGATGTATTGCCGGGAAATAATCAGAATGACAACGGAGCACAAACTGGGAATCCATCTACAAATAGTGGCGATACTACTGCTCCGACAAATGGCACGGAACCGGGAAATACAAATACTGAAAATACAGGACAAAGTAACACATCCGGCAATGGCGGGCAAAGCAATAGTAGCGGTACAAATAGCAGTAATACTAATGGCAGTGGACAGGGAAATTCTACCACGAATCAAAAGGGGATTGGAAATATAATAAACTCTATACTTGGGCACTAAATCATAACTACTGTACTTAGTAGTAAAAAAATGTGGTATTGGCACATCTATTTTGTGCATACCGTTTCATCTCGTTTATTAGCCATTAAATCACCTTTCCTTTTGTTATATAGTAGCTTGAACAACTCTATTATAACGGAAAGGTGATTTTTTTGTACAACTTCTGTCTCGCACCTGTATAGTAGGTGTTTTTTTATTTCGCTCGCTTTGGAGGCTCAAGTAATTTCCCTATTGTGAATAATGTATCAACTCATAGGAAAAAATTATTGAAGGAATATTGAAAAGTCTGTAGAAATATATAGTTAGGGGGCGAATATTATGAAAAGTATGGATTACTTAAAAGAGCTTTCAAAATTTGAACACCGTGGTTCAGCCACAAAGAATGAAAGAAAGGCAGCAGATTACATCGCAGAGAAGCTTAAAAGTTTAGGCTATGATGTTGGTGTACAGGAATTTAAAACAACACGAGACAATCTTTACATTTTGCCTCTCCAGTTTGGGATTCTTCTTTTCATCATGGGTGCTGCATCGCTTGTATACGATAAATTTTTAAATATTGTGGAGCTTTTAATTTCCATTGTTGCAGTATTTTTGTTGGTTTTAGAGTTAAGCGGCAGGTCTTTTGAAACCAGCATAATGCCCAAACACAGATCCAAAAACGTATTCACGAAATTTGAGAAAAACGACAAAAAGAAGGTAATCATATCTGCCCATATTGATACACAAAAAGGCAGTCTAATGTTCAGTCCTAAAATTGTTGGAAGATTAAAAATGATTTTTAACGTTGGCTATGTGGGATTTGCTTTGATACCATTGGGTATCGCATTTAAAATAATGGATATTTCTTTTGTATCAAATGTTTTATTGGGATTAGGCATACTAATAACATTTGCAATGGTTGTGTTTTTGCTTATATGTCAGTTAGGTGGAAAGTACACAAATGGTGCTAATGACAATGGTTCTGGTGTATCTTTGGCATTAGCGATTGCAGATCATTATGCAAATAATAAAGATAAGTTTCCTGATGATGTGCAACTGGTTTTCCTCTTTACAGGTAGCGAAGAGACTGGCGAAAGGGGAATGAAATATTTCTTGAAGAAGTATAAGAGGTTATTAGACAGGGATGCGCAGTTTGTAATACTTGATAACCTTGGAGCAGGCAAACTGACATACCTTGAAGGAGAAGGAATGATCATATACAGGAAAGCGGGCAAAATGCTTTTAGACGTTGCAGATCTTATGGCAAAAGAGTACCCCAAAAATACGGTTCAGAGAAGAAAAAATCTGCTTTTGCCCACAGATGCACTGCCTGTCTTAGCAAGTGGATTCGACGCTATAGCGTTTTTATCCATGGATGAAGACGGATCTATAAAAAATTATCATTGGTTTACAGATACTATAGAAAACGTGGATTCAAAGCTTTTAAGATATGAAGAAAGCTTTTTGATAGAATATATCTTAAGGGTTTCAAATAAGATGACCGATTTAAAAAACGTTGAAGCAATTGAGTAGGAGTAGGGATATACCTACTCCTTTGATTTATTGAAATAGCCTGTCAAGATGAATATTAAAAATATGGATAGTATTCCACCGATTATAGCGGTAGCTAATTGTGGAAATGTAAAGGCTGCTGCAATTTTTTGAGGTACTTTTACGCCAAACATTACGAGAATGTACTTTACAGAAGCTGCCAGCCATAAAAACTTTACAACTGAACCTGTTATCATGCCTATGATGTTGTTTTTAATAGCCGAGAAAAACATCACATAAAGTGCATTGCCAACCATTATAAATGGTATAAGCATTGGAAATCCCATAAGTCCTACTAAAAAAGCGATGATTGGCGTCAAAAGCCCTATTGTGATGCCAGACCAGACACCTACAAAGTAAGCCGATACAATAAGCATCGCATTTACGATTGAGCCTGTTACAAGCTGTGGCATCTTGATAAATTGTGCGATTATAGTCAATGCCAGCAAAATAGCGGTTCTTGTTATAAATTTTGCGTCAAATTTTTTGGGTGATGTGCCATTTACCATAATATCACCTCCAACATCAATCTATTTAACTATATTTTAACACTATAGTTTAATGCTGTTAAGCGATTATCAATAAAGTATTAAAAACATTAATTATGTATAAATCTCCCTTAAAGTCATTGACGAAAGGCATTGCATAAGGTTATCATTTGTGTGGGGGAATAAATAAAAAATTGGAGGATTGATTATGAAAAAATACGGCTTATTGATAGCACTTGTTGTTGCTGTATCGATTTTTGCCGGATACCTGCTTTACAATAATTCTAATATAGCACAAAGAAGAAATCAAGAATCGCAAAGCCAAAAAACTGCAACAAATGATAATTCAACTTCTGATAATAATGCAAAAGATGAAAATAAGAGTAGCAATGATAGTAATAATGGCAATAGTGATAAACAAGATCACAATCCTGTTGTAGACAATCGCAACGTTGATTTGATAAATCAGATAGTAAGCCTTGCTAAACAAGGTAAAGTAATAAACTGCGATTTTGTAACAGGTAAAACTACTATAGATGATATAGAAAAGGTGTATGGAAACCCTGACAAGCAAGAGTATATTTCATCTGCAAAGGGAACTTATACGACTTTTACAAAGAAGTATCTTGTATTTGGATTTAATAAAGGAATGCAGGTTTTTGAGACAAGGTCATTTGATCCAAGATTACAAGCTATTTCAAGAAGTGATATTGAAAATGTATTGGGAAAAGCCCCATATAAAGCCTCTATAAGCGGCACTCCAAGCCAAACTGTTTTAGGCTATACGATGAATTCTGATTACAAGCTTGAATTTGTCATATCAGATACGACAAATCTTGTTGACCATGTAAATGTGCTGTATCCTGCGGCAACAGTTAATTCTATGGCAGGTGATCCAGGCCGCCAATGGTGATTATCATATTGCATTTTAAGAGCATTTGTAATAAAATATTGATAAATATATATTGTTAATGCAATGATGTGGAGTAGTAGGCTAAGACTTTTTCAGAGAGCCTTATGACGGTGGGAAAGGGCATTGTGTTAGCTGAACTCGCCATTGAGCATGCATATTAAAAGTATGCACGGTTGTACCGTTATATGAAATAAGTGGGCTTGCGTCAAAAAGAGTGGTACCACGGAAGCGTAGCTTTCGTCTCTTTGTGATGTGAAGCCTTTTTTATGCAAAAAATATTAATAGGAGTGAGAAGATGGCTTATTCAAGGGATATTGATAAAAAATGGCAAAAGAAGTGGGAAGATACAAAACTATACAAGTTTAATCCGGAAAACATTGATAAGAAGCTGTACTGTCTTGAGATGTTTTCGTATCCATCAGGTGCAAAGTTACATGCAGGACATTGGTATAATTATGGGCCTGCTGATTCATGGGCAAGGATGAAAAGGATGCAAGGCTATGAAGTTTTTCATCCAATGGGTTTTGATGCGTTTGGATTGCCGGCAGAAAACTATGCCATAAAGACAGGCATACATCCACAGGATTCTACCCTTCAAAACATAAAGACAATGGAAAGACAGCTAAGAGAGATGGGTGCCACATTTGATTGGGATTATGAGGTTATAACCTGCTTGCCTGACTACTATAAGTGGACACAATGGGTTTTCTTACAACTGTACAAGAAAGGTTTGGCTTATAGAAAAAAGGCTCCTGTCAATTGGTGTCCAAGCTGCAAGACAGTCCTTGCAAATGAGCAAGTTGTAGAAGGTACTTGTGAAAGATGTGGCTCTGAAGTCACTAAAAAAGATTTGACTCAGTGGTTTTTAAAGATAACCGATTATGCAGAAGAACTTTTAAATAAGCTCGATGAGCTGGACTGGCCTGAAAAAACGAAAATGATGCAGAGAAACTGGATAGGAAAATCAGACGGTGCCGAGATAGAGTTTAAAGTCGATGGCAAAGACATATCGTTTAAAGTTTTTACAACAAGAGCTGACACGCTATACGGTGTTACATACGTAGTCTTGGCTCCAGAAAATGAGATAGTAGATCTCATAACGACAGATGAGCATAGAAGAAATGTAGAAGATTATAAAGAATACGCCAGAAAGCAAAGCGAGATAGAGAGGCTTTCAACGGAAAAAGAGAAGACAGGCGTATTTACAGGAGCGTACGCTATTCATCCTATTACAAGTGAGAGAGTGCCTATATGGATATCTGATTACGTTCTTGCAACATACGGGACAGGCTGTGTAATGGCAGTACCTGCCCATGACGAGAGAGATTATTCATTTGCTAAGAAGTACGACTTGCCAATAAAGAGAGTTATCAAGGGGAAAGATGGAGTAGATGACTCACTGCCATTTGTTGAATACGGTATTCTTGTTGATAGCGGTGATTTCACAGGAAACAAATCTGAAGATGCAAGGATAGAGATAGTGAAGATGCTTGAGAAAGAAGGCAAAGGAGCTCTTAAGGTAAACTACAGGCTTAGAGATTGGCTTGTATCAAGGCAAAGGTATTGGGGTGCTCCTATACCAATAATACACTGCGACAAGTGCGGATTAGTTCCTGTGCCTGAAGAAGATTTGCCAGTATTATTGCCTTACAATGTGGAGTTTTCTCCAGATGGAGAGTCGCCGCTTAAGAAATCTGAGGAATTTATGAATACCACTTGCCCTAAATGCGGTGGTAAAGCATTGAGAGATCCTGATACACTTGACACATTTGTGGATTCATCGTGGTACTTCTTAAGGTATCCTGACAACAAAAATGACAAAGAGCCTTTCAACAAAGAGCTAATTGACAAGATGCTTCCGGTTGACAAATATATAGGCGGTGCTGAACACGCATGTATGCACCTTTTGTATGCCAGATTTGTCACTAAGGCATTGAGGGACTTAGGGTATCTTGATTTTGATGAGCCTTTTAAATCTCTCATACATCAAGGAATAATATTGGGACCTGATGGAAACAAGATGAGCAAATCAAGGGGCAATACAATATCACCGGATGAGTACATCAATGAATATGGCTCAGATGTATTTAGGATGTACTTGATGTTTGGATTTGCCTTTACAGAAGGCGGTCCGTGGAATGATGATGGTATAAAGGCTATGTCCCGCTTCATACAGAGAATTGAAAGGCTTGTAGATAAATTCATAGAGGAAAAGGGTAAAGCTGGTAAAGATGAGATTTCAAAAGATGAGAAAGAACTTAACTATGTAAGAAATTATGCCATAAAGAGCGTTACAGAAGATGCTGAAAAGTTCCAGTTTAATACTGCTATAGCAAGGATAATGGAGCTTGTAAACGCCCTTTATAAATATGACGCTGAAATAGAAATCAAAAACACAAAATTGTACGAGGAAACTATTGCAGATCTTGTAAGGCTTTTGGCGCCTTTTGCACCGCATTTTGCAGAAGAAATGTGGGACAGATTGGGATACAGCTATTCTGTTTTTAATCAAAAATGGCCAAAGTACGATGAAAAAGCTTTAGTCAAAGATGTTGTTGAGATAGCAATACAGGTTAACGGTAAGGTAAGAGGACGCCTTGAAGTTTCTCCAGATGCAAGTGAGAAGGAAATTCAAGATGCTGCGATTTCAGCAGAAAGCATAAAACAATACATTGACGGTAAAGAAATAGTTAAAGTTGTGGTTGTAAAGGGTAGGCTTGTGAATATAGTTGTAAAATAGGCAGTGAGGAACTGCCTATTTTAATCTTTTTTGTCTACGCCGTTTCCGGCTTCAACTTCATCTACGATTTCATCTCTCATGCCATGGATGCTTTCAAGCCTATGGCGGTTTTTCTCTTTGATTCGTGCGATTTCTTCTGGAGAAAGTTCTTCAGCGTGCAATTTCAAGTAATCTTCAGCTTCTCTATAATTTTCTATCGTATCGTGAATCATATCCTGTAATTTTCCTACGTTATCAGAACGATCATCAGGCTTGGGAGGATTTTTGTAACGCTCTTTTTCCTCAGCCATTTCTATCACACTCCTAAAAAGTATTTTTTCAAAATTATTTTTAACTTTTATATTTAATATATGTATTGAAAAAATTAGAAAAGTTTAGGGCGATTATAGTATAATATGTTTTAGATAAAATAGTAAAAGAGGTGCTGAAAATGTATAAAGTGGAAAAGTATATGGATAAATTTGAGACGTACAGACTTTATGATTTAAAAAGCAATTCGTTTTTTGAAGTTGTGCCGGAACGTGGTGGTATAATAACAAGATATGTATGGGCTGGACAAGATATATTGTATCTTGATAAAGAAACACTGTACAATACCGAAAAGAATATACGAGGAGGAATACCGATACTTTTTCCAATCTGTGGATATCTAAAAGATGAGAAATATACGATAGATGGCAGAGAGTACAACATGAAACAGCATGGTATTGCAAGGCTTTATAAGTGGGATGTAGTTAAAACAAGTGCTGATGATTCTGCGTCGATAACATTGAAGTTTACAAGCAGCAGCGAGACAAGGGAAATATACCCTTTTGATTTTGAACTTATTTTTAAATATATTCTCAAGAACGGAATGCTGACAATAGAGCAACAATATGTAAATAAGTCAGAGAAAAATATGATATTTTACTCTGGATTTCATCCGTATTTTTACATTGAAAATAAGGACAATGCTTCAATATCAGTTGATTCAGATGCATGCTACGATGCAATATATAAAAAGCAGCTTATTTTCGATGGAGAGATTGACTTTAAAAAGACTGAGGTAAATCTTATTTTTGAGCCTAAATCAAATGAGTGCTCTATATTAGATAAAAAAAGAAGTATGAAAGTTATTCTTAAATACGATGAAGTTTTTAAATACGTAGTTGTATGGGCATTACACGATAAAGAATTTATATGTGTTGAGCCTTGGATGGCTAAGCCTAACTCCATGAACACAAAGGAAGATATTAAAAATTTAAAGCCTGGCGATGAGCTAAAAGCAGTGTTTAGTATAAGAGCGTCTATGGAATAATATTTATGATTGCGGTACATTAACGTTTTGATTCATTTGCACATAATATAATGTACCACAAGAAATATATTGAGGTGTCAAAATGAATTTGCACTATGCTTTAATAGCTTTTATTTTATTATACATCTTTATCACAGGATTTCATGACGAAGGAAATCTTATAGCTACGATTATTTCGTCAAGATCTATCGGCATAAGAAGTGCCTTTATAACAGCGTCATTAGCTCAATTTATTGGCACAGCAACATTAAGCACTACAGTTGCATCAACCATCAGTAAAGATGTGCTTAATCTTAAATACCTCACAATTGCTGGTAATGATCTGTATATCATGATATTTACAGGCTTGCTTGGTGCTGTTGTTTGGAATCTCATCACGTGGTATATAGGCATGCCTTCCAGTTCTTCACACGCATTAGTTGGAGGCATGATAGGGCCTTTCATAATTAAATATGGAATTTATTCCATTAACATCTACGGAATATTACTAAAAGTCATAATTCCACTTTTTTTATCTCCTGTTTTTGGATTTTTGATAGGATATTTAGTGATGTATTTCACAAGCCGTATTTTGAGAAGTGCTGGAGTAAAGGTCAATACTGTTTTAAAAAAGCTTCAATATTTGACTCTTTTTATCTTAAATGCTGGCCAAGGTGCTAACGACGCTCAAAAGGGAATGGGACTTATATATATTTTGACGATAGGAAGTAGTCTCTCAAGAAGCAGTGAATTTCATAATATGATTAAGGTTTTGTCGGCTTTTATGATATCCTTTGGACTTCTTTTTGGCGGACTTAGAATGATTAAAAGCGTTGGAACAAGGATATACAGGGTTAAGCCATTTCATTCTTTTAATGCGCAGATATCGTCTCTATTCATAGTTATAACTGCTGCAGTTTTTGGACTGCCTACAAGTGGAACGCAGATAATCAATTCTTCTGTACTTGGTGTAGGAGCAAAAGAAAGGCCCACCGCTGTAAGGTGGCAGTTTGCAAGAAGTATGTTTGCATCTTGGATTATCACAATACCAGCATCTTTTGCGATATCTTCAATCTTATTTTTGATTTCTAAAACTATATGAAGGTGTGATACAAATTGGGATTGTTTAATTGGCTATTTTCAAAGGGCGTCGATTTTTACAAATTGTTGCAGGAACATTCTGATTTGGCTTTAAAAGGTGTTCAGGCATTGGCTCTATATATGACTACTGGTAAATATGACGACGGTGAGAAAGTTATAATCATAGAGAAAGAGGCTGATAAGAAAAGAAAAGAGTTAATCGATGAACTTGATAGCACATTTATAACACCTATTGAAAGAGAGGATATATACGAGCTATCAAGTGCCATTGACAACATACTTGATTACTGCGAGACGACGGTAAAAGAAATGGAGATATATGAGCTTAGTCCGACAGTGGAGCTTAGGGAAATGGTGGATGTCATATTGAGAGGTACAGAGCTTATAGATAAAAGTGTTTATAATCTCGATAAAGATAAAAAATCAGCAATGGATTACGCCCTAAAAGCTAAAAAACTTGAAAATGAGATGGAGTCATATTACAGGAAATATCTAGCGGAGCTTTTAAAGAATGATGATATAAAATACATTTTAAAAATGCGGGAGATATACAGACATTTAAGCAATTGCGCCGATAAGATGGACTTGGCAGGAGAGATATTAGGCCATATCCTTGTGAAGGAAATATGAATTTTGGGTAAGGCATTCTGTTGGAGTTGATAGCGACTGGAAGTGGACGTATATAGAGAAGCACTGATAAAAAGGCATTCCACATTGTGGAATGCCTTTTACTTAAGTTTCTTTTCATAATTTCTGTATATTAAAAAGCCTATTATCAAGAAAAGAAGTGTTCCTCCGACTAATTTGACTTCATACCAGAGAAGGCTTCCTAAATTCATGCCTGCAGGTGGAATGATAGAAAGGATTATTGAGAACAACACAACCAAGAAGCCTATTCCGCCGACAAGCCAAGCTCCAAAATTTCCAAATGGGACTTTGTACAGCCTTTTGACATCAGGCTTTTTATACCTTAAGACGATTAGTGCAGAAAACATCACAAGGTATGGTATAAAGTAGAGTATCGATGTCATGGCTGACAAAAGCCAATATGCTGACTCCACGGTAGGAGTCGAGAAAGCCATAAGTATCAGTAAACTTACGATAATTGCTTGTGTAATCATGGCATTTACAGGTGTCCCATATTTATCGTGGGACTTTGTGAAGAATTGTGGCATAATGCCTTTTGAGCTTGTAAAGATCATGTTTATAGGGCCTATTATCCATGCATTTATGCCGCCAATGCCTCCTATGAATATCAAAAATGCAGCGACGCCTATTAAATATTTTAAGCCGATTTTGTTGAATATGATTTGTATTGCTTGCATTATCCCAGTTGCCAAGCCTATTTCCTTCTGAGGAACTATGAAGGTTATAGAGATGGTGCCAAGGATGTACAATGCTGGTATGATGAAAGCAGATAAAACTATTGCTTTCGGGAAAGTCCTCTCGGGATTTTCTGTTCTTTCTGCCAGTGTTGGCGCTAATTCAAGCCCTGCGTAAGCAAATATCATGGATGAAAAGAAGACGATATTGCTTAAACTTGACAGATTAGGGAAAAGCGATGAAACCGTGTATGTGGCTTGAATTTTCTGGTGAAGCCCAGTAACCCAGTATATAGAAAAACCGATAAGAAGTATTCCCGGTATTATTGTTCCAAAAAGGCCGCCTGCATTTGAAAGCCATTTGCTTAAGCTAAGACCATTGACATTTACAAGCGTTATTATCCAAAAAAGTACAAATATAAATATGGATACAAATCGGTCATTATCAGCAAGCTTAGGATTCACCATGTAAGCAGCAGTGCTGGCGATGTATATAAGCATAGACGGGTAGTATACCACATTGGTAAGCCAATACGACCATGACGTTAAAAAGCCGTATTTGTCGCCAAATGCTTCCTTTGCCCATACGTACAAGCCACCTTCATAAGGCCATCCTGTAGATAGTTCAGCTACCGCAAGTCCTTGCGGTATGAAAAACAAAATAGAAGCTAAGATCCAAAGCATTACAGAAGATGCTCCATATTTTGCGGCAAGTGGAAGCCATCTTAAACCTATGATTGCAACTACATTCATAAGGACGATGTCACGCACTTTAAGAATCTTTTCTTTTTCCACAATTTTGCCTCCTTAAAATTTTTTAATTAGCAAAATAATTTTATCATAGAAATATATCTATGTATATATTCTACAGAAAAAAGAATCTTATAAATCCTGTTTAAAACTTCTAGAAAGTGTTTTGATGTGTATTATAATATGATATAATAACCTCGTAGGAGGTATTTTTTTATGAAGAGAATTGATAAAGTTTACGAGAAACTTAAAGAAATATGCCTAAGACAGCTAAAAAACGATGGTATGATAACAGGATGCTCTGCAATTGATCTATCTAATGAGCTTAATATTCATAGAGCAAATGTATCAGGTGATCTAAATAAAATGCATAAAGACGGTAAAATAGTTAAAATCGAAGGGAAGCCTGTCTTATTCAGTATAAAGCAAGATGAATTAAATAAAAGCCTTAATACGGTTGAAGAAGACGCTTTTAGAAAGATAATTGGTTCAAATCTAAGCCTTAAAAATGCGGTTCAACAAGCGAAAGCGGCTATCATGTATCCACCACATGGACTTCATACATTAATATTAGGTGAGACGGGCACTGGTAAGTCAATGTTTGCGGAGACAATGTACGAATATGCCAAAGAGATAGGAAGGATCAAGACGAATGCTCCGTTTGTAACCTTTAACTGTGCTGATTATGCCAACAATCCGCAGCTTCTCATGGCACAACTATTTGGAGTGAAAAAAGGAGCGTACACTGGTGCAGATAAAGACAAGATAGGGATAGTAGAAAAAGCGGACAAAGGAATACTATTCCTCGACGAAGTCCACAGACTGCCACCAGAAGGACAAGAGATGCTTTTTTATCTTATAGACAAAGGAATGTTTAGATACTTAGGCGAAACAGACGTACAGCATAAAGTAGATGTACTTATAATATGTGCCACTACAGAAAATGTGGAATCAATACTCCTTAAGACTTTTACGCGACGAATTCCAATGGTGATAAATTTGCCATCGTTAAAAGAAAGAACTTATGAAGAGAGATTTGAAATAATAAAAAATTTTATGATTGATGAGGCATCTATAATCAAAAACGACATATCAATAACATCAAACGCATTGAAGGCATTTCTGCTTTATGATTGCCCAAACAACATAGGACAGTTAAAAAGCGACATAAAACTTTGTGCGGCAAAGGCATACCTTGGATTCATGATGAATAGAGACAGGGAAGTAGTAATACATACAGAGGATCTTCCACAATATATAAAGAGAGGGCTTTTCAAATACAAAGAGGAAAAAGATAAAATTGATAAATTTGTAAAAGACGACAAAATAATGTTTTCAATAGACAAAATGGACATTATCGCATCTGAAGATAGTAAATCATTTAACTTTTACGAAGCACTGGAAGAAAAGCGTAAATCTCTGGAGAAAAAAGGTATAAATGAAGATGACATAAAACTCATAATGAATCTTGATATAGAAACGTATCTGAAAAGATATATTGATGAAGCCAAAAGATATAATTTAGAAGAGCTTTATAAAGTTGTCGACAAGAGAATTGTTGATATTGTGGATAATTTTCTGAATCATGCAGGAAAAATGTTAAAAAGAGAGTTTAGTGAAAAGACACTGTACGGACTTTCTATGCACGTTGCCAGCTCAATCGAAAGGATATCAAGCGGCAAGAAAATAGAAAACCATCAATTAGACGACATAAAAAGGATATACAAGGATGAGTTTGAAGTTTCTAAAGAGCTTAAAAAATTGATAGAGAGAGAATTTGACATAGAGGTTCCAGAAGATGAAGTAGGCTTTATAACCATGTTTTTGTGCCTTGACATAAAACAAGAAAAAGACGAAGAAAAGGTTAGCGTCATAGTCGCGATGCATGGTGAGTCCACGGCTACATCAATAGCAGATGTCTCAAATAGATTGCTGGGGGGAAATTTCGTCGTAGGGTACAATATGCCACTTGACCAGAAACCTGAAATAGCCCTTAATAATCTTTGCGATTTAATCAAAAAGACAAATAAGGGAAAAGGTGTACTGCTATTAGTAGACATGGGATCATTGGTATTCTTTGGTGATATGGTATACGAAAAAACAGGCATTCCGGTTAAAACGGTTGAAATGGCATCAACACCTATGGTATTAGAAGCAGGAAGAAAAGCATTATTAAATGCATCACTTGATGAAGTTTACGATTCTGCAGTTAATTTGAGCCCTTATATAGGGAGGATATATAAGGACAACTTTGAGATGCAAAACGGATTTAAAAATGATGTCATAATAACTGCCTGCATTACAGGTGAAGGTACTGCATTGAAATTAAAATCAATCTTAGAGAAAAAGCTCAATCTAAAATCAGCAGGAATCGACATCATACCTTTAAATATAGAGGATAAAAGAGAGTTTAAGCGAAAGCTGCAGAATATAAAAAGAGAAAAGAATGTATTAGCCGTAGTAAGCGCATTTGACCCAGGCGATGACACGCTTAAATACATTTCAACTACTGATGTGTTTGACAACCGGAAATTAAATTCTTTAAAAACCATGATTGATTCAAGAGATGCACTTGAAACCATAGACAATATGAAAGAGATAATCGCAGAAAACGTAGATATCGATGCAGAAAAATATATCAAAGCTTTTAAAGAATTTTATCTAAACATCGCGGAAAACAATGTAACTCTCGACAACGACAAAATAATCGGGCTAATACTTCATCTTGCTTGTGCAATAGAACGTGTATTAAATGGCGGAGAATTAATACGGATAAAAAATTGTAAAACAATCATAGAAAATAATACATCAAAATACGAAATGATAAAAACTGCTGTAAAACCAGTAAATGAAGCCTTTAACGTGACTTTATCAGACGATGAATGCGTCAGCATAATGAAAATAATTTATTCACTTTAATACACATATGTGTATTGATTACGGTTACAAACAATACAGATTAATACAAGTATTTCAACGACATAAGAAGCCGTGGAATTCAGGCTTTTGTTATTCAAAATTATTTTGGCACGGTATTTGCATTATCTATAAGCAGAAAATTAAATTGGAGGTGAAACAAAATTAAATGAAAATAGTTTTGGTTTGTTCAGCAGGAATGTAATGTAAATGATTAAAAAAATCAAGATGAAAGGAGAATGATTATGGAAACTGTTCTGAATTTCATACAAAATGTAATTGTTCCGCCAATGGAGAAGATCGGAAATGAAAAACATTTAAAGGGCATACGTAATGGACTTATCGCAACAATACCTTTTATAGTAGTGGGAAGTTTATTCTTAATAATAGCAAATCTACCTATAAATGGATGGAGTAAGATAATAGGCAAATTTGCAAATTATTTGTCTGTTCCAGTAAATGCTTCATTCGGTGTTTTAGGGCTTTTAGCAAGCATAAGTATCGGTTATAGTCTTGCAAAGGAATACAACGTTGATCAAATAGGTGGTGCGCTGATGTCTTTGGTAGCTTTTTTGACAACACAAGTAACAAGCAAATATACACTCGATACATCAAACTTTGGTTCAACAGGCCTTTTTACTGCAATATTAACAGCAATTATTTCAATTGAGATAACAAAATTCTTTGTTAAGAGAAATATTGTGATAAAGCTGCCTGATAGTGTGCCACCTGCTATTGCCAATTCCTTTATGACGTTAGTTCCTGCAGGAGTTGTTGTACTGTTAATATGGTTCATAAGAGTAATATTAAATTTTGATATAACAAAATTTCTCCAAAAAGTATTTAGCCCAATCGTATTTAGCTTAAATACACTTCCTGGTGTACTTGTCTATATGTTATTTGTACTATTGTTATGGACTGTAGGAATTCACGGTACGGCTTTATTGAGTGCAATTGGTGATCCAATTTTTATGCAATTTGTAGCAGAAAATGCAAAAGCATTTGCGTCACATCAACCTATACCGTATATTACTGCATATGGATTTGTAAATAATTTTGTTAACTTAGGTGGTACAGGTGCTACAATTGGATTAGTTTTGTTGATGCTTAAATCAAAGAGCAAATTTTACAATTCGTTAGGTAAAATTGCATTGCCGCCGGGAATATTTGAAATAAATGAGCCTGTTTCTTTTGGTGTACCAATAGTCATGAATCCAGTAATGATGATACCTTATGTAGTGACTCCTCTAATTTTAACGGCAGTAACATATTTGTTGATGCTATATAATATAATTGGAAGACCAATTGCATTATTGCCATGGACTACTCCACCAATTATAGGACAATTCTTGCTAACAGGTGGTGATTGGAAAGCAGCAGTTTGGGGTGCAATAGAAATAGTAATATGTGCTACAGTTTATTATCCGTTTTTTAAAGCTGCCGAAAAGGAACAATTAAAAATTGAAAGCGGTGAAGAAGTAGGTGCTGAGAATTAATTTTAGTGATGATGTTGGAAAAGTTTGAACAGCAAATATAAAGATATTAAGCGAAACATCAAATATTCAATATTTGATGTTTCGCAAATAGATATTTTATAGCATGTTTTTCACAATTTTTGATGACTATTTACTTTTATAAAATTATTTTTCATATTGATTAAATAGATATTTAATATGAAAGTATATCAAGGAAGGAGAAGTTAAAAATGAATCACTCAAAACTAAAACCATTTCCAGAAAACTTTCTATGGGGAGCATCTACATCAGCTTATCAAGTAGAAGGGGCATGGAATGAAGACGGAAAAGGGCCTTCTGTCATTGATATGGGAAAATATCCTGAAGGAACATCAGATTTTAAAGTAGCCAGCGATCATTATCATCGATATAAAGAAGATATAGCTTTATTTGCAGAAATGGGTCTTAAAGCTTATCGTTTTTCTATTGCATGGACAAGAATTTATCCAAAAGGTACAGGGGAAATAAATGAAAAAGGTATTGCATTCTATAACGATTTAATCAATGAATTGTTGTCACATAATATTGAACCTATCGTTACCATGTACCACTTTGATTTGCCTTATGCATTGCAAGAAAAAGGTGGTTGGTCAAATAGAGAAACGATAGATGCTTACGAAAACTATGCTAAAACTTTATTTAAATATTTCGGTGATAGAGTCAAGTATTGGCTAACCATTAATGAACAAAATATGATGATTTTACATGGAGCAACTATTGGAACTGTAGATCCTAATATAAAAAATCCAGAAAAAGAATTGTATCAGCAAAACCATCACATGCTTTTGGCCCAGGCAAAAGCGATGAAACTATGTCATGAAATGTGTCCAAATGCAAAAATTGGTCCTGCGCCAAACATCATATCAATATATCCAGCTAGTTCTAAACCAGAAGATGTAATTGCTGCTTCAAACTTCTCGTCAATTCGCAACTGGCTATACTTAGATGCGGCTGTGTTTGGGAGATACAACAGTATAGCATGGAGCTATTTGGAAGAGAAAGGATATACACCGATAATTCAAGAAGGAGATATGGAAATCTTAAAAAGCGGAAAGCCTGACTTTGTAGCCTTTAACTATTACTCAACATCAACTGTAGCTGAAAGCAAAAACGATTCAGCTGACAAGAATTCAACTGGAGATCAGCAGATTGCCATTGGAGAACCTGGAGTGTACAGAGGAGTTTCTAATCCGTATTTAGAAAAAACAGAATTTGGCTGGGAAATTGATCCGGTAGGTTTTCGCAGTACATTGCGCGAATTAAATGACAGATATAATCTACCGCTGCTTGTAACAGAGAATGGATTAGGTGCTTATGACAAGTTGGAGAAAGGCGATGTAGTAAATGATGATTACAGGATTGATTTCTTACGTAAACATATAGAACAAGCTAGGCTAGCAATTACTGATGGTGTAAACTTAATAGGATATTGTCCTTGGTCAGCAATTGACCTTGTCAGCACCCATCAAGGATTTAGCAAGCGTTATGGTTTTATCTATGTCAATAGAGACGAATTTGATTTAAAGGATTTAAGAAGAATAAAGAAGAAAAGTTTTTGCTGGTATAAAGATGTTATAGAATCTAATGGGGAAAAGATATAATCAGTTTTAAAAATAAAAAATTATAAATAGAAAGAGGAGATATATTATGAAAATATTGTTAATGTGTGCAGCTGGTATGTCTACAAGTTTACTGGTTAATAAAATGAAAAAGTATGCTAATGAAAATGGATATAATGATGTAATAATAGAAGCACAACCTATTGAAGACTTAGAAAAATATGTTGATGATTATGATGTATTTTTATTAGGTCCACAAGTAAAGTACAAAGAAAAATGGGCGAAACAGATAATAGAGGCTAAAGGGAAAAAATATACGACTATTCCAATACAAGTATATGGTTTAGTTGATGGCAAAAAAACTCTGGAACTTGCTTTACAGCTTTTAAAATGAATGGAGGCATAAATATGGATTTCGAGCAAATTGTGTTTACTATTATTTCACATGCAGGTAACGCGAGGAGTTTATGCTTTGAAGCATTAAAATGTGCAAGAGAAGGAAATATACTTGAAGCTGAAAATCATATAAAAGATGCAAGTGACGAACTACTAGAAGCTCATCACATACAGACAGATATGATTCAAAAAGAGGCATCTGGCGATAAACAAGAAGTTACACTTTTATTGATGCATGCAGAAGATCATCTAATGACAGCTATTCTTGCAAAAGAATTGATAACAGAGATGATTGAAATGTATAAAGTGATAAATAATACAAAGGAGAGTTCTTTAAATGTCTAAAAGAGGTTTGAAAATAGCTACAATAGGTGGTGGGTCAAGCTATACGCCTGAATTGGTGGAAGGATTTATAAAAAGGTATGATGAGTTGCCTGTGAAAGATTTATACCTTGTGGATATTGAGGAAGGAAAAGAAAAGTTAGAGATTGTAGGAAATCTTGCAAAGCGCATGGTGGAAAAGGCGGGCGTAGATATAAATATTCACCTGACTTTGAATAGGCGTGAGGCGATAAAAGATGCAGATTTTGTGACTACACAGTTTAGAGTGGGGCTTTTGGATGCTCGAATCAGAGACGAAAAAATACCTTTGAGATATGATGTGATAGGTCAGGAGACGACAGGGCCTGGCGGATTTGCAAAAGCTCAAAGAACGATACCGGTGATACTCGATATATGCAAAGACATAGAAGAATTATCTCCAAATGCATGGCTTATAAACTTCACAAATCCTTCTGGAATCATAACAGAAACAGTTTTAAAGCATACAAATGTGAAAACAATTGGACTTTGCAATGTTCCAATAGGTATGGTATATGGTGTTGCAGAAATGCTTGATGTAGACGTAAAGCGTGTGTCAATAGATTTTGCAGGTCTTAATCATCTTGTTTGGGGAACACATGTGTATTTGGATGGAGATGACATCACAGAGAAATTGATAGATAGTTTTGCTGGTGGCAAGTCTATGTCAATGAAAAATGTGCCTGACTTACCATGGGAACCTGAGTTTATCAAATCACTTGGAATGTATCCGTGCCCATATCACAGGTATTATTATCTTGCAGATAAAATGTTAGAGGAAGAAAAGAAAGATGCGTCAACAATAGGGACAAGAGGTGAACAAGTCAAAAAACTCGAGAGAGAACTTTTTGAATTGTACAAAGACCCAAATCTCGATGTAAAACCGTCACAACTGGAGAAAAGGGGTGGAGCCCATTATTCCGATGCTGCATGTTCATTGATAAACTCAATATACAACAATAAAAAGGACATTCATGTAGTTAATGTAAAAAACAATGGAACAATTTTAGATCTGCCTGATGATGTGGTAATAGAAACAAATGCCTTAGTAGATAGAAATGGTGCACATCCAATAAATATAGGTCATGTACCGAAAAAGATAAGAGGATTGATGCAGTCTGTAAAGGCGTATGAAGAATTGACAATAGAAGCGGGTGTGACAGGCGATTACTATACTGCACTTCAAGCTTTAACGATACATCCGCTGGTACCATCTGCGACAGTAGCTAAAAAAATCTTGGACGATATTATTAGAGAGAACATAGATTACTTGCCGCAATATAGATGAAATAAGTAAACTTTAAGCCGGGTTTTCCGGCTTTTTTTTGCAATGAAATTTTCTAGTAACCTTTTATAATTTATAGCAAATTGGAATAATTTTTTAATATTGAGAGGATTCTTAAGATAAATGTGTATAATTTTGGATAGAAGTAAATTTTGGGGTTTGTAATTGTTTTTATAAAGATATAAAATTATATTAAAAGTTGTCTGACATCTGATATATTACAATTAATATTGTGCACAAATTTAAGTTTTACATGATTTTAACACATACTTAATAATAGCTTTATAATTGTCTGTTATATTAATCTTGTAATAAGTTGTACCAATCGTCAAAGCAGCTAAGATTTTGTTGATTTTATGTTAATGCACATCTACGTTTCCAATGCATTTGTGTTTAAAGGATATGACATAAGGGGGGATTACGTTTATACTCAAAAATATTTCAAATAATAAAAGGAGTAGGAGGGTTTATATGTTAAAAGGTAGAGGCAAAGTTTTAAGTATCATTTTGACATTTGTGATGGTATTTGGCATGGTATTTTCAAGTATGCCTCAGATATCATACGCAGCTACATCAAAGACATTTGATTTTGTAGAAGTCACTGATTTCCACGGGTATCTGCAAGCATCAGGTAAATTAAGCGATGGAACACCTATCACCCAAGAGAGAGGATCTGTATTGGCAAAAAGAATAAAAGACATAAAGGCAGCAAATCCTGATACTGTCGTACTATCAGGAGGAGATATGTTTCAAGGTACGCCTCTTTCAAACGTTTTAAAAGGACAGCCTGTCATTGATATGATGAAAAGCATTGGCTTTGATGCAATGACATTAGGAAATCACGAGTACGACTGGGGCATTGATTCTGTTATAGACACTAATAATGCAGTTTTAAAAGGATCTACAATACCCGTTTTAGCAGCCAATGTATACGACAAAACTACAGGCAAACCTGTAAGTTACACGAAACCATACGTTGTAATTGAAAGAGATGGAGTAAAGATCGGCATCATTGGAATCGTTGATAACAAAGAATTCCCGTCTATAATTTTGCCATCTCTCATAAGTAATGTAGATTTTAAAGATCCTGTGCCAATTGTAAATAATCTTGCACAGCAGTTAAGAAATGATGGTGCGCAGATTGTAGTTGTCTTGGCGCATATGGGAGCTACGACTGATAAGAATACAGGTGAGACAACAGGTAATCTTATTGATTTTGCTAAGAACGTAAAAGGCGTAGATGCTATATTTGGTGGTCATACACATACGATTGTCACAACCAGAGTAAATGGAATACCTGTAGGTGTTGCCAACAATGCAGGCATGGGTTTTATAGATCTTAAGATAACAGTAAATAGCGATGGTACTATAAGCGCAGGAGATATGGTTTACAACGACGATTACAGCTATTACAATACGAAAACACCAGTAGTTGATGAAGATGTTCAAAGTATAGTAGATAAAGCTATACAAGACGCTGGGCCGTTATTTAGCCAAGTCATTGGCACTGCAGATGTAGATTTGACGAGAACTCAAAGTGCAAATCCTTTTGGAGATTCGATTTTAGGAAATTGGACGTCAGAAGTCGTTAAGAATGCTGTAAATGCTGATTTTGCCTTTGGAAACAATGGTGGACTTAGAACTGACGTATTAAAAGGCGACATCACTGTTGGAACAATGTACACGTTGATGCCATTTGACAATACCATTGTCACAGTAAGCATGACTGGTGCAGAGATTAAGAAAGTATTGGAACAAGCGGTTCAGGATGGTGGCAAAGGCATTCAGGTTGCAGGTCTTTCATTTAAGTACGATCCAAGTAAACCGTCAATGAATAGAGTATTTGACATGAAGAAATCTGATGGTACACCAATAGACATGAATGCAAGATATCTTGTAGCAACGAATAATTTTATGGGAACTGGTGGAGATGGTTTTACAGAATTTACTGATCCCGATGTGCAAAAGTCTTACATAGATACGCAGAAATTGGTGAGAGATGCATTTATCGATGCAGTAAAGGCACAAGGTCATATAACGGCGAAAATAGACAATAGAATATCTCCTGCCACAATGATAGCTTCTAATGAAACGACTATAACAGTTTTAGCCACATCTGATGTACATGGGAATCTGGTGCCGTGGGATTACAGCAGTGCAAAAGAAGCTAATCAAGGCCTTGCAAAGGTAGCAGGCTATGTTGATCAAGTAAGATCCGAAAATCCAAACGTCGTATTAGTAGACAATGGTGATACAATTCAAGGTACGCCACTCTCATACTACTACGACAAAATTGACACAAAGTCTGAATACCCTATGGCGAAGGCTATGGGCGCCATGCACTACGATACGTGGACGTTAGGGAACCATGAATTCAATTATGGTTTGGATGTCTTAAATAGAGTAATTGCTAATATGGAAAAGGAGAACATCCATGTCTTATCTGCAAATACTTACAAAGATGATGGCACCAACTTTGTAGAGCCTTACTACATTAAAACGATAACTACACCTATGGGCGATGTGAAAGTAGGCATATTAGGACTTACTACAAAAGAAATTCCTTCATGGGAAGACAAATCTCATTACGCGGGGCTTAAATTTAATGACCTTGTAGAAGAAGCAAATAAATGGGTACCTAAAGTGAGAGCTGCTGGGGCAGACATAGTTGTTGTTGCTATGCACTCTGGCGAAGAAAGCCCATCAGATACTATACCAGAAAATCAGGTAAAAGCTGTAGCTCAAGGTGTAAATGGGATAGATGCGATAATAGCTGGACATACACATGTTGTAATACAAATGGATACATTTAAAAACCCAGAAGGTAAAGATGTAATAGTGACAGAGCCTGGCAAATGGGGACAATACGTTTCAAGGATAGATTTCAACTTATCTAAAGATGAAAATGGGAAATGGACAATTGACAGCAAAACAAGCAAAGCTGTTGCGATGAATAGCTCAATACAACCTGATGAAAACATAATGCAGCTTGCAGAGCCATACCAAGAAGCGACTCTCAAATACGTAGGAACCAAGATAGGCACAGCTTCTGGTGACTTCTTAGGAAAAGATCAGTTGACAAAGGAAACAGCCTTGATGGATCTTATCAACAAAGTACAAAAATACTATGCAAAGACGGATCTTTCAATAGCCGCACCGTTAAGCAGCACTGCTCAGATATTAAAAGGCGATGTTACAATACAAGACATGATGAGCGTATATGTGTTTGAAAATTACTTGTACGGAATAAAGATGACTGGTAAACAGTTAAAGGATTGGATGGAATGGTCTGCACGATATTATCAGCAGGTCAAATCTCCAGATGATCCTATAACAAAGGATAAGACCCTTAATATACCAGATTACAACCTTGATCAGCTTTACGGAGCAAGTTATACCATAGATCTTACACAGCCTGTCGGAAACAGGATTAAGAATTTGACAGTAAATGGCAAACCAGTGAAAGATGACGATGTATTTACTGTTGCAATAAACAACTACAGATTTAATGGCGGCGGAGGTTTTATGAAGGCAGCAGGAATTACAAATCCTGTAATAGTCTTTGACTCAGCTAAAGCATACGGTGATGATGGTCAGGTAAGAAACTTAATGATAAGTTATATAAAAATGAAAGGTACTATAGATCCTGTTGTCGACAACTACTGGACAATATCTAAGACACCAGTTTCAGAAGGAAATGTTGGAAGTAAAGGCATTGTCACAGCATCAGCTTTAAATGTGCGTTCAGGTGCTGGTACAAATTATAAAGTGATAGGTGTAGTAAGAGCTGGTCAATCTATCAACATAATAGGCGAAAATGATGGTTGGTACCAGATTGAATACAATGGAAAAACAGGTTATGTATATGGCAAGTATGTAGCTTCGTCGCCAGATTTAACAAATGTAGCCGTATTAAAATCGGTGAAGGTGACTGCTAAAGACGGACTTAATATCAGAGTGAATAATTCCATAAACGCGCTAAAAATAGGAGCAGTACCGTACGGCTATGAATTAAAAGTGGTCGGCGAATACGACGGATGGTACAAGGTTCAGTATAACGGCGTATACGGATTTGTTTATGCAAAATACACAAAATAGAAAAATAAACTTAGTAAAAAGGGAAGGCTGTAAGATGGCAGCTTTCCCTTTTGCTATACATAAACAGCATAAGAGGCAGTTGGATAGATACAAATATAATGATAGAATAATAGAAGAATAAATATGATAATGTGGACTTAGCAAGAAGGGAATGAAGAGGAAGTTGTACATAGGAGACGTAGAAATCAAAAACAATGTGTTTTTGGCGCCTATGGCAGGTGTCACAGATAAGCCTTATAGGTGTATATGCAGTGAGATGGGATGTGGATTTACATACACTGAAATGGTCAGTGCCAAAGGCCTTTACTATGAAAGTGAAAATACGGAATTTCTTACAGATATAGATGATGACGAAAATGTAGCGCTCCAGATATTTGGCTCTGATCCTTATATAATGGGTGAAATCGCAAAGAGATTAAATACATCAAATGCAAAGGTGATAGATATAAACATGGGATGCCCAACGCCTAAAATAGTAAAAAATGGCGATGGTTCGGCTTTGATGCTTAAACCTGAATTGGCAGAAAATGTAATTAAAGCTGTGGTGAAAAATTCTTCAAAGCCTGTAACTATAAAGATAAGGAAAGGATGGGATGATGCTCATGTAAATGCTGTTGAGATTGCTAAGATGGCTGAAAATTGCGGCGTAAAAGCGGTTGCGGTTCATGGCAGGACGAGAGAGCAGTTTTATTCAGGTAATGCTGACTGGGATATAATAAAGAAAGTAAAGGATAATCTGAAAATACCTGTAATAGGCAATGGAGATGTGTTTTCACCGGAGGATGCAAAAAGAATGATAGACGAGACAGGATGTGATGCGGTGATGGTTGGCAGAGGGGCAGAAGGCAATCCATGGATTTTCAAAAGGATTCTTCACTATCTAAATACAGGTGAACTACTGCCAGAGCCGATTGTAAGTGAAAAGATTGATATGATTTTAAGGCACCTTGACATGATGATAGAATACAAAGGTGAACATATAGGAATATTGGAGATGAGAAAGCATATAGCATGGTATCTAAAAGGAATCCGCGGTGCTTCAAAGATAAAGCAAATGGTATTTACCATGTCTAACTATAAAGAGATTAAAGACCTGTTACTTAGCATTAAAAGTTCTACATAAAATTACGCCATGTATTTTGGGGGAAGATATCTTGCCATTAAAATATGTATTGTCATTATGCGTAATAGGATTTATTGCTGCTTTTATTGATTCTATAGCAGGTGGAGGAGGCATAATAAGCCTTCCGGGGCTTATGGTTTTAGGGGTACCTCCTGCATATGCTCTTGGGACTAATAAATTTGCATCGACTTGTGCGTCTTTTACAAGCTCTATGACTTTCATAAAATACAAAGTATATGATATCAATTTATTGAAATATCTCGTTTTTGGGACATTAATAGGAGCAATTTTAGGCGTTAAAGCGGTTTTGTCATTGGACAGTTCAAAATTGAGAATCATCATAATAATATTGATGATATTTGTTGCAATATATACATTGCTATCGAAAAATGTTGGAAGTGTAAATAATTTTGAAGGTGTTAATAAAAAGACGATAGCAATTGGACTTATTATATCTATAGTTTTGGGTTTCTATGATGGCTTTTTTGGACCTGGTACAGGCTCTTTTTATATTTTTTTATTTATAATATTACTGGGATATGATTTTAGAATAAGTGCTGGAAATGGAAAGATACTCAATTTTGTAAGCAATGTTACATCATTGGTTCTATTTGCTATAAGCAGTAAGATAATTTATTCTGCAGCAATCCCTATGGCAATAGCTATGATAGTTGGTGCCAGATTTGGCACTAAAGTGGCAATAAAAAATGGCGCAAAATTGATTAGACCTATACTAATATGTGTTGCTATTGCATATGCAATAAAAATGGTATTTGATATTATTAAATGAGACATGCACAAAACCCTTCTATGACAGCATAGATTATTAAGAAGGGGGATGTAGGAATGCTCATACTGCCTAACAGTAAATATCTATCAAGTAGTAGTGAAATGCCGAAACAGATTGAAATATCTGGTGTGAATATTGAAGAGTTTAATTTTAAAGAAAACTTAAAAAGGAAAAGCTTCTTTGAAAAGGAGGATTTTTATAAAAGATTTCTCACCCTAAATGGAGCTATCATGATATCAAAACCATTGGATGCAGGAGAAGTAAATAAATTCTATGTAAGTTTATACGATTTAATTAAAAACATCAACTCTGAAGAAGTATTTGGTGTGAAGTTTCCTTCAAGAAGCAGTGAAAAGGTTGTTTATAAAAACAGCATATCATTCGACAAGTTTGCAATTGGGGACATAATAGTTGCTACAAGTCCGGGTTTTCACGTGCAAGGTGCAATAAGACATGCTGCGATATTTGATAGCAGAAGATATCATGGAAGCATCGATGATAAATGCCTCTTGACGGCAGAGCCGGATCAAGGTGTGATTTATGAGACAATAAGGTTTTACAGAGAAAATTTCAGTGAGGCATGGGGGCTGACAGTTCCAAAGGCCACAATAGAAGAAAGAGTAAAAGCTATTGATGAAGTGTCAAAGTTTGTTGGAAAGCCCTACAATTGGAGGGCTGACAAAAACGATGATGAAAACTGGTATTGCTCAAAAGTCCCATGGTCCGCATACAAAAAATCATCAGGAATAGACATAGATGGAAATGGAGGCTTTTGGGTGTTGCCAATTGACATCTTCATATCAAAAGAAACAGAAGTGTTTGAGTATTCTACTTCATAAATATAGTGCAAAATTAAATTAGATGAATAAAATAAACTGGTATGAAGATTTCAAACGCCAGTTTATTTTTTTATAGAAAGATACTGAATTAATAATTTAAAATGTAGTTTTAAAAATTACATATAAAATATAAAGTATACTTCATATTTTTTGTATAAAAATATGAAGTATGTGTTATAATATTATATTAGAGGTGATAAAAATGTCTATTACAAGCTCAGAAAATATATTAAGGATTTTGTACTCGTATAACCCATGGTGGAGGGAAGGATATTTCCCTCAAGATCTATCCAAACCCGTAAAGAGAGTAGTCTATCATCAGGCATTTGAATTACTAATGCATCCAACTATCAGAAGATATGTCATACTTTCAGGTGCACGTCGTGTAGGTAAAACTACAATTTTATATCAAATGATAGAAACTCTTTTAAAAAATCAAGTGCACCCAAAAAAGATATTATATGTATCTTTTGATCATCCTTTATTTAAATTAAGTTCTTTTGACCAAATTATTAATCTTTATGAAACTACCATAAATGAAGAAAAAGAGGCTTATATATTTTTAGATGAAATTCAATATGCAAGTGATTGGGACAGATGGTTAAAAGTCTATTATGACACCAAACCAAACTGGAGAATTATTGCTACAGGTTCAGCTTCTCCTGCACTTATTGAAGGTACAAAAGAAAGTGGTGTTGGCCGCTGGACTGTGATTTCTGTACCTACTCTTTCTTTTTATGAATTTTGCGAAATACTTGGTGTTCCAGAAAGACCAACCAATTTGCCAAATTTAAACTTAAATGAAATTTCAAATTTAAATGACTCTCAGTTAAATGAGCTTATGTTTTTACTTATGCCATTGCAAAAGTACTTTAATAAGTATTTAACAATAGGAGGATTTCCTGAATTTGTATTCTCAGAAGACCAATTTTTAGTGCAAAGAATGTTAAGAGAAGATGTGGTTGATAAAGTTATTAAAAGAGATATACCTTCCTTGTTTAATGTGAGAAATTTAGCAGTGTTAGAGAAGGTTTTTTTGTACCTATGTTTTAATTCTGCAAATGTTATAAGTATTTCAACGATAAGTAAAGAAATTGGAGATGTTTCAACAGTAACATTAGAAAACTATATTCATCTTCTTGAAAATGCAAATTTGATTTATAAAAGTTTACCTATAGAATTAGGCGGTAAAAAAGTTCTAAAAGCAAAACCCAAAATTTACGTTTCCGACCCTGCCCTAAGAAATGCAGTTTTAATGATAGACAATATACTCTTAGACAGTAAAGAACTTGGAATAACGGTTGAAACAGCAGTTTTTAAACATATCTATAATTTTTACCTGCAAACAAATGCTAGAATAGGTTATTTTAGAAAAGCTAATGATAATCAAAAAGAGATTGATGTAGTGGTTGAATTCCCACATAATAAATCCTTAATCGAAGTGAAATTCAGAGAAGATACGACACTTTCCGAGAATGATGCCATTGTTGAGATGAGCAAAAAAGAAAAAAATATTGATTCAGCAATATTAGTAACAAAAAGGCCAGAAGATTATGGGAAAGTTAAGGTTTCGACAAAAGTACCAATAGTAAAAATTCCTGCTTATGCATTTTTGTATTTGTTTGGAAGACGCTAACTTATTTTTCTCAAAAGAATATGAGAACCATTTAAAAAAATTTTTATAAAAAACTGTAACAAATTCCTTAGAAATTTGTCTTATATTGAGAGAGAGCAAGTTGCAAGATAAATTTAGTCCAATTGATAAATATTGCAAACATGGAAAGGATGTGATTGCATTTTTCCATCTGTTTTAGATAGGAAAGAATGATATTGGATTTAAATATAAAAGATAGGTGATATTAGTGAATAGTTTAATTCGCAACAATAAATATATTATCCATATAGTTCTATTGGCTATTTATGTTTTATGGATATTGAATTTAGATTATTTTTATCCTTTTATAAGATTTAAGTCTTTAAAATTAAACGATATTTTTTCTTTGTGTATTCAGATAATACCTTTGATATTGTTAATAAATGGCTTTAGATTTAAACATAATTCTGCAAAGGTAGTGAATAGTGTGATTTCAATAATATTAATGTTGATAAGTGCAACAACTGCAGTCATTATTTTATTTGCTACTATTACTCTTAATGTAAATGAGGCGTTTATGCCGATCCATAATATTAGGTTTGAATCAAGCTCCGTTATAGTTTATAGATCAAATTACGGCGCTACTACTGATTATGGAATTGTTGTAAGACAGGAAAAAGAAATCATAAAAGGTGTTTTGCTTGTTAAAAATTTACTTCGTAAAGATCATGTTTATGATATTTCAGTAAAGAAATTAGGTGATAATGTGGTAGAATTAATGGGCAAAAAAATATATTTAAAGCGAAATGTGTACTTTCCATAAATTTTTGTTGGATATATTAATGGATTTTTTTAGTTAGGAGGTTTTAGGAGTTGGAATACATAGAGCTTTTTGCAAATATATCTAATATAATAGATGTGATTGCTACTTTGTTGTTTTTGTATGTGGGATATATATTTTTAAGATATAGCCAATAGAGAAAGACTTAAACGAAAATCTTAAAGTCAGTACATTTTATTATCCAAGTTAAAAACAAAAAAAGCAGGTTAGTTACCTGCCTTCTTTATGCTTGCTAAACCCATGATTATGAGAGAAACTATTACAATGCTGCCGCCTGGTGAAAGATTGAGATAAAAAGATAGTATTATGCCTGCGAATACAGATATAAAAGAAAACAGTATGGCGTAAAAAATGGTCTGTCTGAAGTTTTTGGCTATTTTAAGACTGGCTGCTGCTGGTATCACCATCAATGCTGATACCAGCAAAGCTCCTACTATTCTCATGGAAACTGCTACGGTTACGGCCACAATCATGGTAAATATTATATTTACCAAGTTTACAGGAATACCTGATATCAAAGCAGCTTCTTCGTCAAATGTAATGTATAGAAGCTCCTTGTAGAAGATATAAATTAAAGTTATTACTGCAATGCTAAGTATGAGTGATAGCAATACATCAGTGTTATTAATTGATATTATGCTCCCAAAAAGGTAATTCATTATGTTTGCAGGACTTCCGCTGGATAAACTTAGAAGTATTACTGCGATTGCCATTCCTGCAGACATGACAACGGCAATAGATATTTCCGAGTATCTAAAGTATGATTTTCTCAAGCGTTCAATACCAAAAGATGACAGTATTACGAAGATTATTGAGCCGATTGTAGGATTTATACCTATGAGAAATCCTGCTGCTACGCCTGCCAGTGCTACGTGAGATAGAGTATCCCCCATCTGCGATAGCCTTCTTAACACTAAGAAACTGCCTACCAATGGAGCTATTATCGATATAAATCCACCTGCAAGAAATGCCCTAATCATAAAGTCGTATGTAAAAATATTAAGCATTGTAACACCTCAATCTAAAGTCGATTATTGATATTTTCACTTTGGTGATGGTGCATATCAAGTTTGACAGGGTATCCATATATTTCTGCTAATTCTTTTTTTGAGAAGTCTAAAGTGTCGCATTTGTCATATAGTCTGCCATTTCCCATGCATACGATTCGAGATACCTTGTCGGATATGGCCCATACATCATGAGTGACCATGATAATCGTTATTTTGTTTTCCTTATTTAAAGTATCAAGTATTTTATAGAGAGTGTCTTCTGACTTTGCATCTATGCCTGTCGTCGGTTCATCTAAAAATAAAATCTTAGGATCGCTGACAAGAGCTCTTGCTATAAATACCCGTTGCTGCTGGCCTCCGGACAGATTTCCAATAAGCCTGTCTTTGTAATCAATCATGTCGACAGTCTTTAAAGCGTTATTCACGATTTCCCAGTCATCTTTAGAAAGTTTTTTAAACAACCCTAATTTTCCATAAAGCCCCATTGAGACGACTTCTTTTACACTTGCTGGAAAAGAAGCGTTGAATGAATAAGACTTTTGGGGGACATATCCGATTACAGATCTATTTTTCATGTCTTTTACGTTTATCCCATTTATGAGGACTTCGCCAGATGAAGGTGTAAGATCTCCTATCATGATCTTTACAAGTGTGCTTTTGCCTGAACCATTAGGCCCAATAAGGCCTACAAATTCGCCATCATCGATAGTTAGATTGATATTGTTAAGTACCTTTTTATCATCATAAGAAAAACTAACATCTTTAAGCTCTACTATTTTACCCATAAAAATCCCTTTCATTAATCTAATTTAATGCTTTCTGAAGATTGTCTAAGTTTTGCTGTAACAATTTTATATAATCGTATCCTTTCTTCATTTCATCTTTAGTAAGCCCTTCAATAGTATTTAGCGGTAATACCTTTGCACCTGTTTCGCTGGCAATTGATTGGATCGGCTTAGGTGATGTCAATGGCTCTGTAAAGATGTACTTGATATTTTCTTTTTTTATAAGTTGTATGACTTCAGCAACTTTAGCAGGACTTGCTTCAGCTTCCTCGCTCATACCGACAATAGATACTTGGTTTAAGCCGTAATCTCTCGCTACGTAGTCAAAGGCACTGTGATAGACTATAAATGTCTTTGTCTTGGTGTTTTTAAGTCTTTCAGTGTATTCACTGTCTAACTGCTTTAATGTATTTAACAAAGTATTATAATTATCTTCGTAGTATTTTGCGTTTTTATTGTCAGCATTTACTAAAGCATCTTTGATATTTTTTGCTAATATTTGTGCTTCTTTTGGAGAGAGCCATACATGAGGATTTACAGCATTTCCGACTTTTATAGCGTCAATACCGTTTGACACATTTACAAATTTAGGTCCTGATACAGACGATTCTACTTTGCTTATCCATGAATCCATCCCAAGTCCTAAATACACGACGAGAGAAGCTCCTTCTATGTCTGCTATCTGTTTTGTCGTAGGTTCCCAGTCGTGTGGCTCCACGCCTGGTGGTATTATGTTTTGAACTGTGGCTTTATCACCTGCAATCTTTTTTGTAAGATCGTATAAGGGATAAAAAGTTGCATATACAGCTAATTTGCTGGGCTTTTTTGAAATTTTCGTATTGCATGACGTCAAGCTAAACACTATCAAAATCGCCAAAAAAATTGAAATAAATTTTTTCATCAACAATCCTCCTCGTGATTTTTGCAATTTTTGCAGTATCCAGTGATCTCGATTTTATGGTCTACAACTTCAAAACCATCCAGTTTGTTTCGGCAAAGATCTATGGGACATATATCCAGTTCAAAGACCTTTCCGCATTTTAGACATTTCATTATGTGTTCATGCATGTCTTTGTGAATTTCATACATAATATTGTTGCCTATAGTTGCTTCACTTAATACATTTATATCTTTTAGAAGGCTTAAATTTCTGTATACAGTATCTAAACTTACTTGTGGAAATGAACTTTTTACTTTTTCGTAGATTTCCCTTACAGATAAGTAACCATTGGAATTTAGCATTATGTTTATGATAAGCTCTCTTTGAGGAGTTATCTTAAAGTTGTTGGATTTTATGGTTTTTAAAATATCTTCCTTTGTCATAATCCCTCATTCCTTCTAAATAAGAATAATTTACTATTTAGGATTATATAATTGTTTATCGTATTTGTCAAGAAATTTTAATTATTTTTTAATCTGTATCTAATTTTATTTTAAGAATTGAAGGTTAAAATCTTAATACGAGGTGATGAAAATGAATTACGCTATTTTTCAATTTATCAATGGATTTGCAGGTCATCATAGTATATTAGATAAAGTGATGATATTTATTGCTTTGTATTCTCCTATTATATATGGGCTGATAATGGTTATCCAATGGTTTATTGGAGAGGATGATGGGAAAAAGATATCGATGGAAGAGTTCTTTGCTGCAGTCATAGCACTGAGCGCGAATTTTATCATTTCAAGATTTTACTTTGAACCAAGACCTTTTGTTACACATAAAGTGAATTTGCTTATTAAACATCCAAGTGATGCGTCTTTTCCAAGTGATCATCTATCAGGAGGTTCTGCTATTGCATTTACTCAGCTAAAAGGAAATAAGTTCCTTGGTGCTACTATGATGGTTTTGACGGTTTTACTGCTTATAGCGAGAGTATATGTTGGAGTTCACTATCCTGTAGATGTCGTAGCTGGATTTGTCATAGGATTTTTGAGCAGCAAGCTTGTGAAATATCTAAAAGGCATTTTGGATCCCCTTGAAAATCAAATTCTTAAGATATGGCATAGATTTATAAAGATATGATAAATATTATTTTTATATTTTATTGACACGAAGGGGAATATATAGTATCATAGAATCAGAAATTGAGAATGATTATCAACGAAGGGGTGGTAGTGGTGAGCGTATACGACTTAAGACCAGGGCAAACGGCTTTAGTAAGTGGTATTTTAGGTGACGAAAAGTTAGCCAAAAGATTGCGTGCTCTTGGAGCAAATGAAGGCGTAAAAGTAAAAGTCAAAAGCTTTGCGCCCTTAGGAGATCCTATAATAATAAATTTTATGGGTTTTGATTTAGCAATTAGAAAAAGAGATGCAAAGAATATCGTCGTAAAAGACGTTATTTAAAAAAATGAAGGAGGGGGCGTATGGCAGTTACTGATTCGAAACGAATGACAACCGCCGCTTTGATTGGTAATCCTAATGTTGGAAAGACAACTCTTTTTAATCTGGTTACTGGGTTAAACCAGCACGTAGGCAATTGGCCTGGTGTCACCGTTGAAAAAAAAGAAGGTTTCATAAATGACAATGTAAAAATCGTCGACTTACCTGGTATTTATGCAATGGATACTTACTCCAACGAAGAGAAAATTTCCAAGTCTTTTCTGGAAAGCGGAAATGTTGATTTTATATTAAATATAGTAGATGCTTCAAATCTTAAGAGAAATTTGTACTTAACTATGCAACTTAAAGAATTCAACATACCTATCATATTGGTATTAAATATGGTTGATGTTGCCGAGAAAAAAGGAATAAAGATTGATTATGTAGAATTGTCTAAATTACTTGGTGTCATGGTTGTTCCTATTGTGGCTTCAAAAGGAAAGGGTGTAGACGAGATTAAGGAACTTTTATCGAATGACATTTTTTCAAAAGCAATAAATGATAATGAAAATCATTATCGTAATAATGTAGGCTTTAAAAGTGAAGCTGAAACATATAAGTATATAGAAGGCATTTTATCACAGTGTGTTACGTACACATCTGAAAACACAGTTACAATTACGGAGAGATTGGATAAAATCCTAATAAATAAATTTTTGGCATATCCGATATTTATAGCCATCATATATTTAATTTTTCAGTTTACTTTTAGCTGGGTGGGCCAACCATTGGCAGATTTATTGGACGGTTTTGTCAATGCTTGGTTTGTACCGCATGTTAATATTTTGTTAGCTGGTGCAAATGGCTGGTTTAAGTCACTTATCGTTGACGGCATCATTGGCGGCGTAGGATCGGTAATAGTGTTTCTTCCCGTGATCTTAGCCTTGTTTTTGTGTATATCTTTTTTAGAAGACAGCGGATATATGGCAAGAGTAGCTTTTTTAATGGACAAGATAATCAGGAAAATGGGGTTATCCGGAAAGGCGTTTATTCCACTTATAATTGGCTTTGGATGCAATGTTCCTGGTGTGATGTCAACGAGAACTTTAGAGAGTGAAAAAGACAGAAAGATGACGGCTCTTCTTTTGCCGCTTATGTCTTGTAATGCAAGGTTGCCTATTTATCTGGTTATGGCTGGTGCTTTGTTTAAAGGTCACGAAGCTTTGGTTGTTGCATCTTTATACGCATTAGGCATCATTATGGCGTTTTTAGTAGGCATACTTTTCAAAAATACCATATTTAAGAAAGATGATGAGCCGTTTATAATAGAACTTCCTGAGTATAAGTTGCCTGAACTTAAGTCATTGGCAGTACACACGTGGGAAAAAGGCAAGGGATTCTTAAAAAAAGCAGGTACTATAATCTTTTCCGTGTCTATAATTGTTTGGATTTTATCAAACTTTAATTTCTCAGGCATGACGGAAATAGACAAAAGCTTTATCGCATATATAGGGAGATTCATAAGTCCTATCTTTATACCATTAGGTTTTGCTTCATGGCAAAATTCAGTATCGCTTCTTACAGGGATAATGGCAAAAGAAGTGGTAGTAGGAACTATGGGGGTTATATACGGCGGAAATTTGATAAAGATTTTGCCGACGGTTTTTACGCCGATTTCAGCTTTTAGCTTTCTCGTCTTTGTGCTTTTGTACACACCGTGTATATCTCTGATTGCCACAATGAAAAAGGAATACGGTGGGAAGATGGCGGCATTTTCTGTAGCATATCAATTAGTCTTAGCTTGGGTAGTTTCATTTATAGTTTACAATGGTGGAAATTTAATCTTGAGAATATTTTAATAAAAGGAGTGGGCCTATGATTATTGAAGTGATTGCAACTGTAGCAATAGTGGCTGCAGCGGTGTTTATTCTTTACAAAAACATAAAGAAAAGCACTTCTGGCCAATGCAATTGCGGCAGTTGTTCTTCCAGTTGTCCTAAATTTTCTGCAGTAAAGCAAAAAAAGTAGGGAAACCTACTTTTTTAAAACACTCTCTTAGCAAAGCTTTCTATTCTTTCAAGAGCTTTCATAATCTTATCGATAGAATACGCATAAGATACCCTTATAAATCCGTCTCCTCCAGGACCGAATGCATCTCCTGGTACGACGGCTATTTTTTCTTCTTTTAAAAGCCTTTCGCAAAATTCTTGAGATGAAAGGCCTGTTTTTTTAATTGAAGGGAATATATAAAAAGCTCCTTTTGGTTCAAAGCAATCAAATCCTATTTCTCTGAAGCCATTTACTATGAGACGCCTTCTTTGATCGTAAGTTTTGCGCATCTTTTCTATATCATCTTCGCACTCGTATATCGCTTTTATGCCTGCGTATTGTGCCATTATGGGAGCGCATATTGTCGTATACTGGTGAATCTTATTCATAGCCTCTATGAAGCTATGTTCCGCTGCTATATATCCTAATCTCCAACCCGTCATGGCAAAAGCTTTTGAAAATCCGTTTAAAACGATAGTCCTTTCCTTCATATCAGGCAGTGAAGCTATGCTTACGTGTTTTCCGTCATAAGTAAGTTCACTGTAGATTTCATCAGATATTACGATCAGATCATGTTCTATTATTATGTCTTTTATAGCTTCTAAGTCTTCTTTTTTCATGATAGCACCTGTAGGATTATTTGGATATGGAAGTATAAGTGCTTTTGTCTTACTGGTTATTTTTGATTTCAAATCATCAGGTGTTATTATAAAATTGTTTTCTTCATAGGTAGGTACGTATACTGGCACTCCTCTTGTAAGCTCTATGCAAGGTGAATAAGAGACATAACTTGGCACAGGCACTAAAACTTCATCACCATCATTAATAAGACATCTAAGCGCTAAGTCTATGGCTTCACTGGCGCCTACGGTTATCATTATTTCCTTTTCAGGATCGTAATTTAAGCCGTAATGATTTTTTAGAAAGAATGATACGGCTTCTCTTAATTCTAAGAGTCCAAGGTTTGACGTATACGTAGTGGCACCTCTGTCAAGCACATCTATGGCTTCTTTTCGCACAGTCCATGGCGTCACAAAATCTGGTTCGCCAACACCGAGAGAGATAATATCTCGTGAATTTGTAACAAGATCGAAGAATTTCCTTATTCCAGACGGTGGAATATTTTTTACTACATCTGAAATGTATTTATTATTCATGGTGTTACCACCAATCTTTTGTCTTCAGGACCGTCTGTAAAAAACACCCCATCTTGTTTGTATCTTTTAAGTATGAAGTGTGTAGTTGTACTTAATACGCCGTCAATAGGAGCCAGTCTTTCTGCTACGAAAATAGCTATCTCTTTCATGGTTTTACCTTCTACTTCTACTGATAGGTCATATCCGCCAGAGATTAAAGATACAGATTTTACTTCATCGTATTGTCCGATTCTTTCAGCAATAGCATTAAAGCCCTGTCCTTGCTGCGGTGTGACTCTTACATCAATAAGTGCTCGCACTACTTCCTTTTCGGTTTTTTCCCAATTGACCAATGTGCTGTACTTTAATATGACTTTTTCTTCTTCAAGGCTTTTTACTATATTCTTTACTTCATCTTCGCTGAGTCCAGTGATTATGGATATTTGCTTATCTGTCAGACGGCTGTTTTCATGAAGAAGCTCTACTATATCCATCTTTTTAGACATTCACGGCACCTCCCAAAAATAATGTTATGCACATTATAATACAAAAATTATAATAATTCAATCTATTAAAGTTTTAAATTTGCAACTTTCCTTTGAATTTCAATATCATCTTTGCAGGGTGGTATGACTTCTTTGCATACCTAAGGCCTGGGATTCCCAAATCTTGCTCCCTGTTTATATATTTGTATTCAGACATTAGCTTAGCAAAGCACATGTTTATAAATGCGTATGCGTCTTTAATCTCTGGATTTGCCTTTTCTATGTGAGTCACTGCTGTTTCTGGATTTAATTTTTCTCCGAATGAATATGCTTCTATTTTTCCGTTTATCTTTAATACAATTCCTTTTACATTAAAAAAATCGTAGTTTTCCAGAACTTTTTTTATCGCATCAAATTCCTTTAATATTCCGGGATTTTCCTCTATGTCTTTTAAGGAAATCCATTTTTCAGTAAATTTTAAGCATTCTAAAGCATTTACAGAAGATAATGCTTCTAATGTATAATCATAAGTTTTTAAAAATTTGTTTATATGATTTTTTTTATTGTGATATTTTCTACCAGAAAGATTGATGAGATCTTGTGTATTGTACACGTAGTCAAAATTGTCTTCATCTGGCTCCATCTCAACATTAAAGTTTTCTCTAATCTTAGAGGCAAAATCATTGTCAAAGCGAGTTAGATTGATTTCAGAGTAATCTTTTTTAAGCATTTCACAAAATTTTTCCAGTGCATTTAATGTATTTTCAGGTGGACCTACAGGAGGAAATACGTTATTGCCTGAAGCAATCAAAAGACACCCATCGATTATCTCATATCTAATGTCGTAAACGTGATTCCACATAAGGAGATTTGTAAATGTGTATTCCGATATTTCTGGTGGATATGCATAAAAGTATTCATCAAAAACATTTTTGTCGTCTATAGATAATGGTTTCAACTATTTTCACCTCTTGGATAATGATTATTTATTGAATATAGTTATTCACATGTGTTAATATTATAACACACAGCGGTTGAATAACAAAATTGACTTAAGCGTTGTGATAATATAATATAGAAGAATAATGGGAAAAATAATTAAGAGGTGTTTTTATGTACGACGAATTTGCTAAATTTTACGATAGATTAGGTTGGGATTCTTACGCGAAGGAGTTGTGGCCAGATTTTAAAAGATTTTTAGACAATGCTGGATTTAATGTTAAGACGATGTTAGATTTGGCGTGTGGAACTGGGGTCTTTTGTATAGGTGCTTTAAGAGATGGCATAAATGTGGAAGGTCTTGACTTATCTGAAGAAATGCTTAAGAAGGCAGTTGAAAATTGTAGAAAGTATGGTTACGATATAAAGTTTCATCTTGGCGATATGAGCGATTTTGATTTAGGCAAGAAATACGATCTCATTACATGTACATTTGATGCTATAAATCACATGACGGATTTTCAAAAGTGGAAATCTATGTTTAGCTGTGTTAAAAGTCATCTTAAAGAAAACGGAGTTTTCATGTTTGACATGAATACATTGAAAGATTTGAGAGATAATTGGAATAATATCCATATAAGGAAGTATTCAAACGGCGATTACTATATTTCCAAAAGCATATCTTTTGGAGATAATGCTTTTATAACATTTACTGCCTTTTTAAAGAAAGAAGGAAGGCTGTATGAAGAATATGAAGAAACAGTTCATGAAATGAGTTTTTCACTAGACGAAGTTGTAAATGAATTAAAAATGGTTGGATTTAAAAGTGTCAGAGTAATGAATAGAAAATTTGATATTGTTGAAGATGCAGATAGTTTAGATAGGGCTTTCATTTTCTGCAACATTTAATATGTTGTTGTGTAGTGAAAAATTAATTTTGGAATTAATAAATGGGAGATAGTGATATGTCAAAAATAGAATTGATAGCACCTACACTTTTTGGAATCGAATCAGTTACGGCTAATGAGATAAGATCTTTAGGCTATGATGATGTAAAAGTAGAAGATGGGAAAGTGACATTTAGTGGCGATATAGCTGCTATATGTAAGTCAAATTTGTGGTTAAGGACTGCCGAGAGAATCTACATTAAAGTTGGTGAATTTACAGCTACCACGTTTGACCAGCTTTTTGAAGGTGTAAAGTCTTTGCCGTGGGAAGAGTGGATTCCTGAAAATGGACAGTTTCCTGTAGATGGATACTCTCTTAAATCGAAGCTTTTTAGTGTGCCTGATTGCCAGTCGATAGTGAAGAAAGCAGTTGTGGAAAGGCTCAAGAAGAAGTACAAAAGAGAGTGGTTTGAGGAAAATGGTCCAGTATACAAGATAAAATTTTCATTAATGAAGGACAAGGCTATACTTATGATAGATACAAGTGGAGAGGGGCTTCATAAAAGAGGATATAGAGCTGTGTCAAATGTGGCGCCTTTAAGGGAAACTTTGGCTTCTGCCATGATAATGTTAAGCTATTGGAGATATGATAGACCGCTTATCGATCCGTTTTGCGGATCAGGAACTATACCTATTGAAGCTGCTTTAATTGGTGCAAATATGGCTCCAGGGCTATATCGACAATTTTCATCGGAAAGATGGAGGCAGATTCCAAAAAAGCTGTGGACTGACGTGAGAAATGAAGCTTTTGATTTAATCAAAAAAGATGTAAAACTTAATATAAGTGGATATGATGCAGATGAAGATGCGGTAAAATTATCTATAGACAATGCCAAAAAGGCCGGTGTCAGTGATTATGTAAGATTTTCAAAGCGATCTTTGAAAGATCTGAAAACCGATGATAAATATGGCATAATAATCTGCAATCCGCCTTATGGTGAAAGAATGGGAGAATTAAAAGAGGTGGAGAAATTGTATAGGGAGATGGGGAAAGTATTTTCAAAGCTTGATACGTGGTCCTACTATATAATAACATCGCATGAAAATTTTGAAAAACTTTTTGGAAGAGATGCAAGCAAAAGAAGGAAGCTATACAATGGCATGATAAAAACCACATATTATCAGTATTTTGGACCAAGGCCGCCGAAAAAATGACGAGTAAGCGTCTTTTGTTTTTGCAAAAAAATTTTAATAGTTATGAAAAAGTTATTTGCGGCTCGTTATAATTTTAATTATAATAAAATAAAATATCCTATTTTAAATAAATAATTTAAAATAGTTAAATTTAATTAAAACTGGGGGGATTAATATAAAATGGCTCACAAGGAAAAAGCCGGAAGTTCAAATATATTAAGAAAAAAATCTCTTGAAATGATAATAGATGACACACAGGACAAAAAGCACGCATTGAAAAAATCGCTATCATGGTTTGACCTTATTTTATTTGGCATTGGCGCCATAATCGGCACAGGTATTTTCGTGTTGACTGGCGTTGCGGCTGCAAAATATGCAGGACCAGGTCTTATATTGTCATTTGTTCTTTCGGGTATTGCATGCTCATTTGCCGCACTAAGTTATGCAGAATTTGCATCTACATTTCCCGCGGCAGGATCTACGTATAGCTACAGTTACGTGGCACTTGGTGAGATATTCGCATGGATCATAGGATGGGATTTGATATTGGAGTACGCATTCGCTATACCTGCCATTGCATTAGGTTGGTCAGGGTACTTTACAAGTTTGCTTCACAGCTTTGGCATTAACATACCTGTATGGGCTGCAAATTCGGCAAGCTCTGCGCCTGGTGGAATAATAAATTTACCGGCTATCGGCATAGTATTGCTTTTGGGAATAATCCTGCTTTTTGGCACAAAAGAAAGTTCAATACTAAATAATATCGCTGTTATATTTAAAGTGATGGTGATATTGTTTTTCATAGCCGTCGCTGTATGGCATGTACATCCATCAAACTGGAAGCCATTTTTGCCGTTTGGATGGAAAGGAGTATTTTCGGGTGCTGCAATAATATTTTTTGCTTACATTGGGTTTGATTCGGTATCAACTGCGGCTGAAGAGACAAAAAACCCTGAAAGGGATATGCCTATAGGAATTTTAGGGTCTTTAGGAATAAGCACAATTTTGTATATAATTGTCGTTGCAATTCTTACAGGTGTCGTATCATATACAAAACTTAATACACCTGAACCTGTGGCATTTGCATTAACAAGCCTCGGCATAAACTGGGCGTCGGGATTAGTTTCTTTTGGTGCGATAGCAGGGATAACGACGGTTCTTTTAGTGATGATGTATGGACAGACCAGGATATTCTTTGCTATGTCAAGAGATGGACTTTTACCGCCATTTCTTTCAAAACTTCATGAAAAGCATAAGACGCCTGTTGCAAGTACGATAATAGTTGCACTATTTGCAGCAGTTGTTGCAGGATTTTTCTCCATCGATGAACTTGCAAAACTTGTAAATATAGGAACCATGTTTGCATTTGTCCTTGTATCAGTAGCTGTTATTGTTTTGAGGTACACAAAGCCTGAACTTCCGCGAAAATTTAGATGTCCATTTGTTCCGTTAGTGCCTATCTTATCAATTGCATCAACTGTGTTTTTAATGGTTTCGCTTCCTCTTGAGACGTGGATAAGGTTTATAGTATGGTTTGTGTTGGGGATTGTCGTATATGTCTTTTATGGATATAGGCACAGCAAGCTGGCACAAAATGATTATAAAGGTGTTAAAACTGAAAGCTTTTAGAAACTTTAGAAATAAGTGTGATGAAGGAGCCTTGGAAGACCAAGACTCCTTTTTTGTTATGGGTGAATGGACATATACAGAGAAAATATGCTGTAAAATATTGCATAGTTTACTACTATGATAAAAAAGACTATTAAAAATGTTCTAATAAAATTCTTCTTCAACATTAAATCCCCTCTATGTTAGTTTTTTCTCCATATATATTAGACAAATAAGCATTAATTTTGTTACAGTTAAAATAAATTATTTTTTCAGTTTGATGCTATTGGCAGCTTTTATAAGTTCGTTCTTATCGATTTTCGACATTAAGGAGAATAAGTTGTTGTCTTTACGCCATACGATGGTGTTTAAACCGTTTTTTTGAATCAAGATGCCCTCATAGCCGTTTATATCAATCTTTTGCGTGATAGCATTTTCTGTGTCAACCATCATGTCAGTGTTTTCGTTAGAGCTTTGACTGAAAATTATGAAATCGCCTTTGCCATTTGTGTATTGAATGATTTTGGTTACCTCCTGTGACTCTACCTTGCTTATCTTGAACCCATGTGGCACGTATGAAAGATAATATTCATTTTTCCAGTTGGATGGAACCAGCGATGTGGAAGAAGACGTACTGGGTTCATTGTTTTCTTTTAATTTTATGTCTGTATAATCTTTTTTGATTTCAATTATGAGGTTAAAGACGCGAGCTCTAAAAGCAGAAACAGTCGTCATCGCCACAGTGAAGCCAATAAAAACCACAAAGAAGAATATCGCGACTTTTGGGAAGATCATTTTTGCCGATGTGAAGAATTTTTTGACTGCTTCTTTTCTTTTGTGATGTCTTAACATCTGTCTAATTTTAATGCTTAATTCTTCAGGGTAAGGCATTTCTTCATCATTGGCTTCTTCCAAGTCATTAATTATGTTGTTTACATGGCAAGCCCCTGCATATTCCAGCAATGCCTCAAATATTTTGCTTTCAGATTTTAGCTTTTCATTGTAAAGGTCTTTCATATTTCCACATCTCCTTTATACTGGTATAAAGCATCTTTAAGGCTTTGCCGCGCGCGATACAGTCTTACTCTTACATTGTCTTCTGTGATGTTTAAAAGATTTGCGATGTCTTTATTAGAGTAGCCGTAGTAGTATTTTAGAGAAATAATGTCTGCGTACTCTGTCTTTAGCTCCTTTACCTTTTCAGATACTCTTCTAAAAATGTCACCGTTTATTATATTCTCGTCAAACGGCTCTGAGTCATCATGGAAAATTTCATCCGCATCTTCAATAAATAAATTTTTTTGCCGCTTTATTTTATTGTACATATTTATTGAGATGTTTCTAACTATAATAACAACTAATGCTCTTATTTTGTTACAGTCATAATCAGAAATTTTTTCAATATAATTGATAATATTTATAAAAGCAGATTGGACCGCATCTTGTGCCAATTGATAGTCGTTTAAAATGTTGTATGCCACTTTAAACATATCTCTGCTGTAATTTACATATATATCTTCGACTTTTTTTCTTTGGCATTCATCTATAATTGTGTCAAATAAGATGAGCAAATTTCTTCCCTCCCTCGTCCATGCTTGCCCATAAAAATTTAAGCATGTTAAATAGATTATATCATAAAACTTTTTATGTGAGATATTTAACAAAAATTTTTGTAAGTAAAATCTGTTTTTGAGATATGGTTACAGTATTGTTACAAAACCTCATTATAAAATATTGCGGCAATAATCTGTATTTTTAATATTCGTATGATATAATAAAGGTAAGATGCTATTTTTTAGGTCTCCAATACACAAAAATCGATGAACTAAATATAGAATTTGCAAGAGTAGAACGCAGAGACAGCGATATGATATTTAAATGCACAACAGACAAAGGAAATGTGGCTGTGCATATAGAATTTCAATCAGAAAATGACGGAAAAATGCCTTACAGGATGTTACGATATTCCATGGAGATAATGGAAAAGCATAATCTCTTACCATATCAGATAGTCAGTCCTATATATAGGAAAAGATAATGTAAAAATGGCAAATAGCTTAAGCTACGACTTTAGAGAACAAAACACATTAGATTATAAATACAGAATAATAAATGTTGGCGACATAAAATATACTGATGTTTTGAAGACAGACTATTATGATTTGTATTCGCTTCTTCCGTTGATGGACAAAAATAGAAGGAAAGAAGAAGGAGAAAAATATCTGGAAAGATGTGTTGAGGCTATAAAAGATATTCCATTAGACATAAACAAAAAGAAAGACATTGCATTTAAGGCTGAATTATTGTCAGGTATAATTTTTAAAAGAGAAGTTATTGAAAAAGTTTTTTCGGAGGTGATAAAAATGTTTAGGATTGAAGAATCAGAAACATACAAAATGATAATAGAAAAAGGCGAAAAAGAAAAAAGTATAAAAATAGCAAAGAAGTTGTTAAAAGAAGGTATGGACATTGACAGAATAGCAGAGATTACAGAGTTGTCAAAAGAGGAGATAAAAAAATTGATGAATTAGGATCATAAACAGGCTTAATGCCTGTTTTTTTTAAAGTTTATTGATGACCGAAAAACGGTCGCGATTCCGACAATATATTACATAGATTGACAAAGTGTTACAGAAAAATTGACCTAATTTAGCACCTTCCCAAGTAAGGATAATTGGTTTATAATAACATTAACAGAAATTGGCGCCATTCCCTGAAGATAAAATCATAGTCAATATGCTTTTTGGTACCGAGAAGCGTAATGACTACAAAAAATGAGATGTAAAGTATGTTAAAAAAACTGATTTCACTGCTTCTAATTGTTGTGCTTTTTACAATTTCAAGTTTTAGCTTTGCTTTTTCTTCAGGTGTTGCGATTCCGAATTCTGAAGAGAAAGTAGTCGGAAAACCTACTGATAAGGTTGGTACAATCGTTACTTTTGTGGATGCTAATCTTTCAAAAACTAGTCCATTAGTTACAAATAATCTTGTCTATCCAATGGGTACAATACATGAAGAATATGATCATTCTTATTATTATTATGATCATAGCGCTATATCTGCTTATAATGTTGGACCAAGATGCAACGACATCTTTTTGATTTCAGTGGCAAGAGGAACAACTAAAACTTTAACTACGACAAAAACAGTATCTGGTACTATTGTCTTTACAACATCAGTTGAAGCTGGAATTCAGGATGTTGTTAAAGCTGGATTTGGGCTAACATCTTCCGGAACATATACTTATACTTGGTCTTTGACACAACAATTTACAGGGCCTCCTGCTCCTTATAACAGTCGTGATTATTATGGTGCCATAAATTATGATTTATATTCAGTCTATGTAAAGCGTTATGATGTGTATAGGGTATATAATGGAAACGCAATGACAGGTTATAACACTTATTATCAAGGTCTTACGACAGTAAATGGCGTTAAAATACCTAAAGCCGTTCAATATAGCGTAGATAGCATTCAATAGTATTTGAGTTTTAAAATATATTGCTTTCTATAGCTTTCTTATTTAGGTTTTAGATTATGGAGCATTCCTGTAATGAATAAAAAATAAGGAAGAATGAACTTTGAAAAAATAAGTACCTCCTGATAAAATACAAGATGTCGATTGTTCATGAACACGACTCTCAAAATAACAAGGAGGTACCTAATATGAAGTATAACCAAAATTT
>NZ_JBPODR010000003.1:0-121911 GCF_051201035.1 Thermoanaerobacterium thermosulfurigenes | reverse complement strand
GGTTTGTCTACGTCTCTTTCTGGTGTTGGTATATAACTGTCAACTGCATCCATTAAGTCCCATATCTTGCCACACCATTGACAGTCTCTTTGTCCGCATCCGCATTCCATTGCTTTTAATGCTGAACCTACTACTATCGGTGTGTCATCTCCTGGGAATTCATATTCATTTAACAGCTCTCTTACTTCCATCTCTACTAATTCGATTAATTCTTGGTCGTCTACCATGTCTGCTTTGTTTAAGAATACTACGATGTATGGCACGCCTACCTGTCTTGCTAACAGGATGTGCTCTCTTGTCTGTGGCATTGGACCGTCTGCTGCTGATACTACAAGTATCGCTCCGTCCATCTGCGCTGCTCCTGTTATCATGTTCTTTACGTAGTCTGCGTGTCCCGGACAGTCAACATGGGCATAGTGCCTTTTCTCTGTCTCGTACTCTACGTGCATTGTGTTTATTGTGATTCCTCTTGCTTTTTCTTCTGGTGCTTTGTCTATTTCATCGTATGCTGTCGCTTGTGCCATTCCTTGTTTTGACAATACTATCGTTATTGCTGATGTTAATGTCGTTTTGCCATGGTCTACGTGTCCTATTGTCCCTATGTTTGCATGGGGTTTCTTTCTTTCGAATTTTTGCTTTGCCATTTCTTTTCCTCCTACTTTAATAAACTCATCCACGCGTTTCTATGTTTTAAAACTTAAATACAAAAAAATAAAATTGGAGCCCATGACCGGGATTGAACCGGTGACCTCCGCCTTACCAAGGCGACGCTCTGCCGACTGAGCTACGTGGGCAATCATATTTTGCATCAATTTTAAATTCTACTATAAAAGCTTTGAAATGTCAATACTTAACTATTTCTCATCTCAAGATATCTTTCAAGCTTTCTTTTTACTCTTTGGAGGGCATTATCTATCGATTTTACATGTCTTCTAAGCTCAACAGCAATCTCCTGATACGATTTTCCATCAAGGTATGATATCAGCACTTCCCATTCAAGGTCGCTCAACATCTCACCGATCTTGTTTTCGATGTTAACGTATTCCTCTCGGTTTATTATTAACTCTTCAGGATCAGATATACATTCACTGGACACAACGTCCATCAATGTTCTATCTGACTCCTCCTCGAAGATCGGCTTATTTAAAGAAACGTAAGAATTAAGAGGAATATGTTTTTGCCTAGTGGCTGTCTTGATGGCAGTTATCATTTGCCTCGTTATGCACAGCTCAGCAAAAGCTTTAAACGATGACAGCTTGTCGCTTTTAAAATCGCGAATAGCTTTGTATAACCCGATCATGCCTTCCTGCACTATATCTTCCTTATCCGCACCAACCAAAAAGTAGGAACGAGCCTTTGCCTTGACAAAAGAATAGTACTTGTCAATGATAAATTCCAGTGCTGCTTCATTACCTCTCTGAGCCTCTTCTACAACATCACCTTCATCCATTGACGAAAAAACATTGTATAGATCTATTTGTGCCCCCGATTTCACAAAAATCGCCTCCGCTTATAGGCCAAGTTCACATAAATAATTATACTTTTAATAGAGATTGTAGTCAAGATTGTAACGAAGAATATTTTTGTCACTCAGCCATTTTCTTAAGCCTTTCTATAATTTCTTCTGAAAGTCTTGATTCAATGCTGTCTTTCTTGTCATCTTTAGTATAAAATTTCTTCTTATCTTCTAAATAATTATTCAATTCTTCGTATAATTCTCTTGATGACATCCTTATAGCACCTTGACCTAATACGACTTGCTGCAATATCCAATCAGAAGTTACTACAACTACTTTGTCTTTTTTGATTATTTCCTTTATCAGTCCTTCAATATAGCTGTCAGCAGATTCGCCTTCCTTCGTATACACAACTTCAATTCCATTGTGATATTCCTTGTTTTGTTGTTTCCCTTTAGCATACATCGCATCAAAGACGAGTATTATATTAAATCCCGTATATCCCCTGAAATTTTGAAGTATGTCTATCAACTTTTGTCTGGCGTCTTCAAGGTTATTTCTTGCCTCAAGCTTTAGATCCTGCCAATTGTTTATCACGTTATACCCATCAATCACCATATACATCAAATCACGCCTTACCAATCCTCTGTCGTACAACTTCATACATGAAAATAGATGCTGCAACCGATGCATTCAACGAGTTCATATTGCCCATCATCGGTATCTTTACAAGATAATCACAGTTCTTTTTAACAAGCTCAGATATTCCTTCACCTTCGCTGCCAATGACTATGGCTATAGGCTGATCATAATCAACATTGCTAAAGTCCTCTTTTGCATCCACGCTGCTGCCTACAATCCATACACCTTGTTTCTTCAGGTTATTTATAGCATTGTTTATGTTTGATACTTTTGCAATTTTCATGTACTCAGTTGCACCTGCTGATGTCTTTACAACCGTGCTGTTTACCACAGCAGATCTTCTCTTTGGGATTACAATCCCATGTGCTGAAAAAGCTTCTGCAGTCCTTATTATGGCTCCAAAGTTGTGCGTGTCTGTTATCCCGTCCAATAACAGAATAAAAGGTTTTTCGCCTTTCTCATTGGCATACTCCAGTATGTCTTCAACATCACAATACTTGTAGAGGGAGCACAATGCGACTACTCCTTGATGGTTGCCGTTTCCGGACATCTTGTCTAATGTCACATTGTCTGCAGTTGATACGATTATATTTTTATCCCTTGCAGATTTTATAATTTTAGAAATATTCCCTTTAGCACTTTTTGAAACATATATTTTTTCAATCTCTCGTCCGCTGTTAATCGCTTCTAACACAGGATTCCTTCCGTATATTATATTTTCATTTTCTTTCATAATTAACCCTCATTTATATTATAGTTTAATGCGTAATTTAGTATTTCATCAAGCCTATCATATCTTCCCAAAAGATACAAATAGCCAAGTAAAGCCTCAAAGGCGGTAGCCTGCCGGTATTCTTCGATACCGGCATGCTTTGGAATAGTAGCACTCTTTACATTTCTTCCTCTTCTTATTATATCCTTTTCCTCTTCATCAAATATATCATAAAGATTTTTTAAAATCTCAGACTGTGATGACGCTTTTACGTACTTAACACATTCTCTGTGAATTTTGTTTATGGGTCTATTCCCCTTTGCTGAAATATTCGTCCTTATAAACAAATCATAAACGCTATCGCCGATAAAGGCCATAATAAGCGGCGATAAATTCATGACATCTTTTTTTGTAAAAACTTTGCCATCCTTTGTAAAAAGATTCATCAAACTCTCTTCCACCTTACTCCGTTAGGTGTATCCTCCAATACTATACCCTGTTTTTTCAATTCATCTCTTATTCTATCAGCTTCTGCCCAGTTCTTTGCCTTTCTTGCTTCTTGACGCTTTTCTATCAGTTCTTTGATCTCGTCATCCAATAGCTCTTTCTTTTTATAAGTTATGCCAAGAACAGAAGATAAATTCAAGAAAACATCTAATATATATTTTATCAATTCTTTTGGAGAATTTCCATCTATATTTGAATTAATATCCCTAACCATCTCAAAGATAACCGATATAGCGTCAGCAGTATTAAAATCGTCATCCATCGCTTCTTCAAACTTTCTTCTATACTCTTCATATTTCTCTTTGTACGCCTTTTCTTCATCGCTTAATTGCCTATCTTCTGCCACATCTAAAAGGTGTTGCAAGTTGTAAACAGTATTGCTTAATCTTAAATACCCGTTCTTTGCTTGCTCTATGAGGTCTTGACTATAATTGATTGGGTTTCTGTAGTGTGACATCAACATGAAAAACCTCAAAACTTCAGGATCATATTGGCTGATTACGTCTCTTACAGTGAAAAAATTGTTTTTCGATTTGGACATTTTTTCATTATTGATGTTTAAGTATCCTATGTGCATCCAATACTTTGCAAACTCTGCATCATTTGCGGCTTCACTCTGAGCAATCTCATTTTCATGATGTGGAAATATGAGATCAGGACCACCTGCATGTATATCGAGGGTTTTACCTAAGAACTTTGTGGACATTGTTGAGCACTCAATATGCCAACCAGGCCTGCCTTTACCCCATGGACTGTCCCAATATGGTTCTCCTTCTTTTGCAGCCTTCCAAAGGACGAAATCTGTGGGATTTTTCTTGTCTTCATTTACCTCTATTCGTGCCCCAGCCTTTAATTCATCTATATTTTTATGTGAAAGCTTCCCATAATCTTTGAATTTCGTCGTATCGTAGTACACATTCCCATCTTTTTCATAGGCAAATCCTTTATCAATAAGCTTTTTCACAAACTCAATTATTTCTTTGATGTTTTCTGTAGCCCTTGGATGAAACGTTGCTCTTTTTATTCCTAAGCTATCAGCATCTTTGAAATATTCTTCAATATACCTATCAGCTAATTCTTTTACAGTTGTGTTTTCTTCATGGGATCTTTTTATGAGTTTATCATCTATATCTGTAAAGTTCTGTACATAGTTTACTTTATAACCCTTATATTCCAGATACCTCCTGACAGTATCAAAGACAATAAATGCTCTCGCGTTGCCTATATGGATAAAATTGTACACAGTAGGTCCGCACACATACATATTAACAACATTATCGTTCAATGGCACGAATTCTTCTTTTTTTCTGGTAAGCGTATTATAAATCTTCATCTCTATCATCCTCCACATTGTTTATATATGTTTCTAATCTTTTGATTCTGGCTTTTAACCTTCTTATTTCATCTTCTATTGGATCAGGCAACTTTCCATGTTCTAAATCCACATTTACTTTGGATGCCGGACTTACTCTCACGTTGTCTTTTTTTACGCAATGTCCAGGAACACCGACAACAGTGCAATTTGGTGGAATGTCATGCAGCACTACGGCACCTGCACCTATCTTCGTATTATCGCCTATCTTTATAGGCCCTAAGACTTTTGCACCACTTCCAACAACTACATTATTGCCTATAGTAGGATGCCTCTTACCCTTATCCTTCCCAGTGCCACCTAATGTAACTCCTTGGTACAGCGTCACGTTATCTCCTATTTCTGTCGTTTCCCCTATCACTACGCCCATTCCGTGATCTATAAAAAATCCCTTGCCTATTTTAGCACCTGGGTGTATTTCTATTCCAGTTAAAAACCTACTAAATTGTGAAATGAGCCTTGATATCAGCAACAGATTTTTATTGTATAAGTAGTGTGCAATTCTATGAAATATTATAGCATGGAATCCCGGATAGCATAAAACTACTTCTAACACGCTTTTTGCAGCAGGATCCCTCTCAAACACTATTTTAATGTCCTCCTTCAATGTTTTAAACATTATAACCAATCCCCTTTTTAATAAATAATTAATAAAAAAATCCCCCATCATCCAGAGACGAGGGGGGCTCGCGGTTCCACTCTGATTGAGTAAACTCCACTTGTATTTATAACGGATACCCGTGCGACAATGCGCATTGCTCATGGGTGCACTTCACACAATATATCCAGAAGCTGCTTTCAGCCCACGACAGCTCCTCTCTTTTGGAATCTATTATGCTACTCTCCCAATCATCACATTTACGATATTAACTTTAAGGCTTTATCTATCCTTTGCAATATTTTCTGTTTGCCTAAAAGAGGAATTATCATCACAAGTTCAGGCCCATGATCTTGCCCTGTTAAAGCAAATCTTATAGGCATGAAAAACGCTTTTCCTTTAACTCCTATCTTCTTTTGCAACATCTTTAGCAGTTCTTTTATGCCCTCTTCTGTAACTTCATCCATATTTTCAATTTCCTCTTTAAACGCCGTCAGTACATTCTTAGCATCACTTGACAGCAAAGTTTCTTTTACTTCGCTATTGTATTCAAAATCATCAACAAAGAACATCTTTGCTTTGTCTTTCAGTTCAGCCACATAGTGCAAGCCATCTTTAAAAAGTGAAACAACCTTTTTTAGCCATTCGTACTTAGCCTCATCCACATTTTCGCCAATATAACCTGCCTCTTTAAGATGTGGCAAGCTTAAATCTACAATTCTTTCAATAGGACTCATCTGAATGTAATGTTGATTCATCCAATTCAATTTTTCTATGTCAAAAACAGGATTAGCACTGTGAATCTTATTGAAATTAAATTTTTTAATTATTTCATCTTTAGACATCAATTCAACATTGTCATCTGGAGACCAACTTAAAAGCGACAAAAAGTTAAACATCGCTTCAGGTAAATACCCCATTTCCCTGTATTGTCCAATGTAAGTATTCCCATGTCTTTTAGAAAGCTTATTCCTGTCTGGTCCCAAGATAAGAGGCGCATGAGCAAATACAGGTGGCTTAAAGCCAAGTGCCTCATAAATGAGAAGCTGTTTAGGAGTATTGTAAATATGATCTTCACCTCTTATGACATGGGTTATTTTCATAAGAGTATCATCTACAACGACTGCAAAGTTATAAGTTGGCATGCCGTCAGATTTTACTATTATCATGTCACCGCCAAGCGTGTCTGAGTTAATTTCGATCTTTCCCTTTATCATATCATCAAATGATATTGTAACATCATCAGGAATTATGAATCTAATGGAAGGTTTCCTTCCTTGCCGCAAATACTCCTCTTCCTGTTCTTTAGTCAAATGCCGACACCTTCCCGAATACCTCGGTATATCTCCTCTTTTAACAGATTCCTCTCTGTCTTTATCCAGCTCTTCAGGAGTACAGTAACATCTGTAGGCTTTGCCTTCTTTTATAAGCTTTTCTGCGTATTCATTGTATATGTGAAGCCTTTCGCTTTGCCTGTATGGTCCGTATTCACCAGGTTTGTCAGGCCCTTCATCCCATTCTATGCCAAGCCAGCTTAACTCTTTGAATATCAACTTTTCAAAGTCCTTAGAAGACCTCGTTAAATCCGTATCTTCTATCCTCAATATAAGCTTAGCGCCTTCACTTCTTGAAAATAAATAATTAAATAGCGCAGTGCGGATATTTCCTATGTGAATAGCACCAGTAGGGCTTGGTGCAAACCTAACTCTCTTTTCCATATAGCCATCTCCATCTTTTGTATTCATCATATACCATTATACAAATTTTATTTCACACTTACAATATGTTTTCATAAAAACGGCAATATTATATATTCTAACGCCTAAAGTAAGTAATGCGTAAAGTAATAAAGGGATAGTCTCCTATCCCTTTAATCATTTAACCGTCATGTGATTTACTTTGACAGATGGAATGCTTGTAAGCTCTTTTGAAAATTCATTTATATACTTCTCATCCCCTCTGATATTTAACGTTATAAGCCCATTATCATCACTGTCATCGTGTATTCCAAACCTGGCCAATATGTTTTGTCCGTGCTTCGTCAATACTTCTTGCACTTTTGGTGCAAAATCCGATCTTTTATCGACAGAAATGCCCATTATGTAAATAGACATTAAACCACTCCTTTCCTACTTTATTTTTTTGTCATTCTTAAAATATTATGCAAAAAAGGAGCATTTAGCTCCTACATATTTTCACTGATCAATTCTTTGACTTTGCCTAAAACTTCATCGTATTTTAATTCTATGGGCTTTTCTTCTCTTCTTAATTTCAGCTCAACTATATTGTCTTCAGCTTTCTTTCCCACTGTTATTCTAATAGGTATACCTAACAAATCGGCATCATTAAATTTTACGCCAGCTCTCAAATCCCTGTCATCAATCAAAACCTCAATGCCAGCCTTCGATAATTCATCGTACAATTTCTCTGAAAGATCTCTTTGTACATCATTTGACACATTTACAGGTACGATTATGACATGATATGGTGCTATAGACATTGGCCAAATGATACCTTTATCATCGTGATTTTGCTCTATTGCAGCAGCCGCAATTCTGTTTAACCCTATGCCGTAACAACCCATTATTATAGGCTTTTCATTGCCGTTTTCATCTATATAATTTGCACCTAATGCATCAGAATATTTTGTGCCTAATTTAAAAATGTGCCCTACTTCAATTCCTCTGTCAAGTTTTAAAGGACTGCCACATTTCGGGCATTTATCGCCATCTACAACTTTTCTGACGTCTGATACTACATCTGCTTTAAAATCCCTTCCATAATTGACATTTTTTAAATGGTAGTCTGTCTCATTAGCGCCGACGATGACATTTCTCATGGCAGGTATTTCTGCATCTGCTATAAGCATTACGTCATCTTTGAGTCCAATAGGACCAGCAAATCCCACATTGGCAGATGTGACTTTCTTTACAGTTTCTTCATCAGCCAATTCAACATCATTTTCGCTTACATTTAAAAGATTCGCCAGTTTTACAATATTTACTTCCCTGTCGCCTCTTATAAGCACCGCAGCTACCTTATTCTTGTACTTGTATATCAATGTCTTTACAAATCTTTCCGCTTCAACATCCAAATGCGACACAAGTTCATCAATCGTCTTTACATCAGGCGTATAAATTTTTTCCAATGGCCTCATCTCTTCGTCAATTGTGTTTTGTACAGTGCATTCCGCCTTTTCTTCATTGGCAGCATAGCCGCAGTTGTCGCAATAGGCAATTACTGCTTCTCCAACATTAGATGTCACCATAAATTCTTTAGAATCCTTTCCACCCATAGCACCTGTATCAGCTTCAACGACAGTATACTTTAAGCCGCACCTGTCAAATATCCTGCAGTAAGCATCGTACATCTTATCAAAAGATACATCCAGTCCATCCCAATCGACATCAAAGCTGTAGGCATCTTTCATTATAAATTCGCGAGACCTCATGACCCCAAATCTGGGCCGCCTCTCATCTCTATACTTCGTCTGAATCTGATATATTGTCAGTGGAAGCTGCCTGTATGACTTTACATCATTTCTTATAAGGTCTGTAAAAACTTCTTCATGCGTAGGGCCTAAGCAAAATTCCCTTTCATTTCTATCCTTTAGCTTAAACATCTCAGGTCCAAAAACATCCCATCTGCCGGATTCTTTTAAAAGTTCCGCAGGTATTATGGCAGACATAAGCACTTCCTGTGCCCCCGCTCTGTCCATCTCTTCCCTCACGATTTCTTCAATCTTCTTAAGGACTCTTTTGCCAAGCGGCAAATAAATGTACACACCTGATGCAAGTTTTCTCATCATGGCAGCTTTTAACATGAGAATATGGCTTGGTATCTCAGCTTCCGCTGGCACTTCTCTCATCGTTGGTATAAACAATTGTGATAATCTCATCGTCTACCTCCTAATATTTATCATGTTTGTATTTTATTTAATTTAATTTTAACTGTCAATACATTTTTCAGAAAGACTTGCTATCGCGTACGCAGCAATTCCTTCTTTTCTACCTGTGAATCCAAGACCTTCTTCGGTCTTTGCTTTAATGTTAACTCTGTCAATCCCAATATTTAAAACTTTCGACAGATTTTTGGATATAGCATCTTTATACGGTGCCAATTTTGGTTCCTGAGCTACAATGATGCAGTCAATATTGTTTATAAAAAATTTGTCTTTTATCAAATCTAATGTCTTCTTAAGGAGCACAGTGCTGTCTATATCCTTATAGATCCATTCGGAGTCAGGGAAATGAGTTCCTATATCGCCTAACCCTGCAGCACCGAGAATTGCGTCAATGACAGCATGTATAAGGACATCGGCATCTGAATGACCTAAAAGCCCCTTAACGTACGGAATCTGTACACCGCCCAATATCAATTTTCTTCCCGCCTCTAATCTGTGTACGTCATATCCAATACCGACTCTCATAAAAACACTCCTATCCCTTAAACTCAAAATTACCATTTCTATCCACAAAAAGACGAGTTTCAGACTTCCTAAATCTGTCTTTTTGCTTTATTGTTTTAACAGCAAAACCTTTATTGGTATGAATCATGATAGACCTTGCTGCAAAGTCTGGTGAAGAAAAGTGGTATTCCCCTTCTTCATTAATAGCCATGTACCAATTTACTTTTCCAAAGACATTGTACTTTTTAAGTTTTTGCCCTCTGTCAAGCACAATGACTTTGCTATCTGTCAATATATTTACAAAAGACAATACCTTTTCCAAAACACTTGCCTTAGGTGCTTCTTCTACGCCCAGTATTTCTTTTAGATGCGGAATAGAAGCATTTAATATTCCTCCATGGCCTGCATTCAAGACATATTTATTTCCCTCAACTCCTAAAGCACTTTTAATCAATACGGTTCCATCCCCTTTATCATCTCTGACAACACCAACAGCCCGACCGTCAGGCCACAATACGCTATCGTCACTATCAGCAACTTGAATGAATTTATTCGTGTATATACCATTTCCTGAAAAAACGTAAACTTCATCGGCTCTTTCATAAAATTTATCAATTGAGCTGTTTAATTCATTTAAAAAGCCATTCTGTTCTTTCATGTAAAGTATATTTTTAAACACGATCTTGTTGTTTTTAATCGGGTATTTAAAAACGTAGTTTCCGTATTCAGCACTGGGCATGAGAGATTTTATAGATGGAATGTATCTTCTTATTATCATAAGCTCATCTTTCTCCCCTTTTATTTTGCCTATAGCCCAGATAAATCCTTTTAAAAGTATATTCAAAAAATCCTCATCGTTGTCAGGAGGAACTGCACCGCCTTCCCACGCATAATATGCATTAGCAGCTCCATAATGGGGAGAAGATAAAAAGACGACTTTACCTACATCATTTCTGTAAAAATTTCCTTGCACATAGCTTCTAAGAAGTAAACCACCCATGCTGTGGCATACAACATCGACTTTATCGCAATTATTTTTTATTCTTGCCTCATTTATCTTAGACATAAGTGTGTTTACGCACTCAGGTATATCCTTCCACCACTCATAATAGCAGATAAAGAGATTCTTGCCTTCCATGTATCCCAATGATTTTAAATTTTCAATGAAAGAATCGTATATATAACCTGCAGGTCCAAACCCCCATGCTTTGCCGACAAGCGTAGGAACATACATGGAGCCAAATATTCCGTGAATAAATACAAGAGGCCTTCTCATCACAATCACCTCATATAATTTAAGCATCTTTTGCTATAATTATATGAGGTTAAAATAATAATGTTATTGATATATTGTATTTAAGAAAGCTTCAGATATTATCAAATCCTCAGGCGTAGTAATCTTTATATTTCTATAACTTCCTTCCACAAGCTTTACTTTATGTCCAAGTCTCTCTACAAGGACAGTATCATCTGTACCTAAAAAACCATCTTCCATCGCTTTTAAATGTGCCTCGTATATAAGCCTGTATTCAAAAATTTGTGGCGTTTGGATGGCCATAAGATTTGTCCTGTCAGGTGTAGACACTACAAAATTGTCATCGTCAACTACCTTTATAGTATCTTTCACTGGAACAGCAATACCTACAGCACTGTGAAGTTTAGACTCTTCTATGCCCTTTTTTAGTGTGGTTTTGTCGATAAAAGGTCTTGCTCCATCATGTATCATCACTATGTCGCATCTGCTGTCCACAGCCTTTAACCCATTGAAAACAGATTCCTGCCTCTCCATTCCACCGGCAACTATCCGCCTTACCTTTTTAAAATTATATTTATCGACTATTTCCCGTCTGCAGTAATCTATGTCCTCATTAGACACTACTAAAACTATCTCATTAAGTTCCAATAATTTTTCAAAGACATTTAGAGTATAGTACAGAACAGGCTTTCCGTTTAATTTCAAAAAAACCTTGTTTAATTTTGTACCCATTCTTCTGCCTTTACCAGCAGCAACAATTATTGCACTAATAAACATAATGCACCCTCTACAAAAAATATACTGGTAAAATTATATCACATTCACCATTTTTCCGCCATCGACAAAATAAAAAAGGCATCTTCAAAAAGAAAATGCCTTAAAAAATCACATAGCTTTTTCTTGATCTGTTTGCTTCGGCTTGGCAAATATCATTCTACCTGCTGCAGTCTGCAAAACGCTTGTTACAAGAACGTCCAACGTATCACCTATGTGTTTTTTGCCACCGTCTACTACGATCATAGTACCATCGTCAAGGTACGCTATGCCTTGACCAGATTCCTTACCATCCTTTATAACTTGAACGACCATCTCTTCCCCAGGAAGCACCACAGGCTTTACTGCATTTGAAAGTTCATTTATATTAAGGACAGGTACGCCTTGAAATTCAGCTACTTTATTCAAATTATAATCATTTGTTATGACTTTCCCATTCATCATCTTGGCAAGCCTTAAAAGTTTCGTGTCTACTTCGGATGCGTCCACATCCTTATCTACAATCTGCACCTTCATGTCCAATTCCTTTTGTATTTTGTTTAATACATCAAGGCCTCTTCTGCCTCTATTCCTCTTTAATGAATCAGATGAATCAGCTATATGCCTCAATTCCTCCAGCACAAAATTAGGTATAATAAGTGGTCCTTCTACAAACCCCGTTTTACATATATCAAAAATCCTGCCATCTATTATGACACTGGTATCGAGAATTTTTGGTATTTCACTTATCTCTACTTTTTGCGATTTTTGCTGTCCCATCTTTTTCACTATCGCAAACAAATTCATAAATTCATCTTTTTTCTTCAATGATATGCTTATTCCAAGGTAACCGAAAAACACACTGATTATTATAGGAATAACCTTCCCTACAAACGGAAGTTGATAAATGGGAGCACTAATAAGATTTGCCAAAATCAATCCAATGATTAATCCAAAAGCGCCAACTAAGATATCGTATATCGGCGATTTTTGAAGCGCTGTCTCAAGCCAACCTTCGAAATCTTTTCCCCATTTAATAAGTTTAGGAGAAAAAATAAAAAATATGATTCCGCCTATCAAAGCCCCAACAGCGTATACAATGATTGATGTAATACTCGTCAATGTCAAATCCATTAGTTTTTGCAGCTTCAATACGGCCAAAGACAAATAAGCCGCTTCAAATCCCACTCCTAAGCCGACTATCGAAATAATTCCTCTTACAATTTTGTATAACATATATTCACCTCCACTTCTATTATTATCAAAAATGCCACTAATTATAAGTCAATGGGGAAATTTTATAAATGCACATAACAAATTTTACATGTATAGGGCTTCTTTAATAAAAGTATACTACTTATAGATAAACATTGTCAATTTACAAAAAATTTAGTCATGCTATAAATGTTATTTCGTGTAAATATTGACAACGCAACATTTACAAGTATATAATTAACTTAAGATTTAAAGAAACGGGAGTGGCATAACCATGAAGGATATAATAGTCGATGATCTACAAAACACAGTAGAAGAATACCTAATACGTCACAAAAGCATTCTCGATATTTTGACAAAAATTCAAGAAAGCAGTGCCAGGGTCAACAGAGCAGTAGCAAAATCTGTTACAGAGTGCGGCTGTCTAAAAATCAATGCACAAAAACAAGAAATCCCTGAAGACGCCATGATAGAAGACGCACATAAGTACATTAAAACACATGTGGATGGTCAGTTGTGCGATAATTGCCGTGAAGTTTTGGAAACCGAAATCGGCAACAACATATTTTATATAATAGCACTTTGCAACACGCTTGGTTTAAATTTCTACGATATATTGCTTAAAAAAGATAAAGAGCTTAATACTCTGGGAGTTTTCAATATGTTGTAATTTGGTGGGGATAGACCCACTTTTTATTTTGCAATAACATCTGTAAGTTCTACGATGTTTTTAATCTTTTTTATGTTCATATCGTAATTATTTTCTACCTTCATCTGTGGCACTACTATTGTTTTAAACCCCATCTTTTTAGCTTCACTTATCCTTCTCTCCAAATTGCTTACAGGTCTTACTTCGCCTATCAGTCCAACTTCACCAGAAAAACAGATGTCATTAGAGATAGGAATATTTAAATACCCTGATATTAAAGCTGCAACTATTCCTAAATCGGCTGCAGGCTCTTGTACTTTCAATCCACCAGCTATATTTAAGTATACGTCTGATTGCGAAAAATTTATCCCACATTTCTTTTCCAACACAGCCAATAAAAGCACAAATTTGTTGTAATCTATGCCTGTGGACATCCTTCTTGGTAACCCAAAATTGGTATGGCAAATAAGTGATTGAACCTCTAATAAAATTGGTCTCGTGCCCTCCATAGAGCTTATTACAGCAAGACCCGGAGCATTTAAATCTCTCCCAGACAAAAGCACTTCAGAAGGATTCTTTACCTCTTTTAAACCTTCTGATTCCATTTCAAATACACCTATTTCATTTGTAGAACCAAATCTGTTCTTGTAAGCTCTCAATATCCTAAATGACTGCGTCCTATCACCTTCAAAGTACAATACAGTATCTACCATATGCTCCAACACTCTGGGACCTGCTATAGAGCCTTCCTTAGTTACATGACCTATTATGAATACAGTGATACCGTTTTGCTTTGATAGCCTTAGAAGATGCTGCGTAACTTGCCTTACTTGCGACACGCTGCCTGGTATAGTTGTACTTTCATCTGCATACATAGTCTGGATTGAATCAACTATAATAAAACCAGGCGATATCTTTTCTACGTGCCTTTCAACATTGTTTATGTTAGTTTCGGCCAAGAAGTATATCTCCTGCTTGCCTTTTATGATTCTATCTGCTCTCATTTTTATCTGGCTTGATGATTCTTCCCCCGAAATGTACAAAACCTTTGTGAAATTAGACATCACGTCCGATATCTGCAAAAGCATGGTTGACTTGCCGATGCCGGGTTCTCCCCCAATTAAAACAAGAGACCCTTTTACAACACCACCGCCTAATACCCTGTCAAATTCGCCAATCCCTGTTTTTATGCGGTCTTCATCCTTTGCCTCTATATCTTTTAAAAGCTCAACTTTTGATGTAAGTACGCTTTCTTGCGACTTTTTGTCGCTGTCTTCAACTACCTCTTCCACAAACGAATTCCATTCATCGCAATTAGGACACTTTCCCATCCACTTTGTGCTTTCAAATCCGCACTGTTGGCAGATAAATTTAGTCTTATCTTTTTTCACATTTCCACCGACTTTCCATGTATATCTATCACTAAAATTATATCACATTGAAATATAAAAATTGGATACCCTCACTTAAGAGAGTATCCAATTATACTTAAACTTTCGTAAAATCAAATTTACCGTCTTTTAATTTAACTAAAACTTTATCTCCAGATTTTATTTCGCCTTTCAGCATAAGCTCAGAAAGCTCACTTTCAACAACTTTCTGTATAGCCCTTCTCAATGGCCTTGCACCGTAAGTCACATCATAGCCCTCTTTAAGAAGTTCTTCTTTTGCATCATCTGTAAATTCAAGGCTTATGTTGTTATCTTTAAGCCTCTTATTCAAATCAGCGATCATCAAATCAGTAATCTTCCTTATGTCATCCTGCGTCAGTTGACGGAATACGATGATATCATCAATCCTGTTTAAAAATTCAGGCCTAAATGATTTTTTAAGCTCCTCTAAGATGTTTTCCTTCATCTTTTCGTACGATTCTTTTTCTGCGTTGCTTTCAGGCATAAAACCTAAAGTCGTCTGCTTCTTAATAAGCTGTGCTCCAACATTGGAAGTCATTATTATGAGTGTATTTTTGAAATCTACCGTTCTGCCTTTTGAATCTGTCAGCCTTCCATCATCCAATATTTGCAACAATATATTAAACACATCTGGATGAGCTTTTTCAATTTCGTCAAACAAAATTACAGAATATGGCTTTCTTCTTATTTTTTCTGTAAGCTCTCCACCTTCTTCATATCCAACATATCCTGGAGGAGAACCGATAAGCCTTGATACAGAGAATTTTTCCATGTACTCAGACATATCTATTCTGACTATCGCTGATTCGTCTCCAAACATGGCTTCTGCTAACGCTTTGCTAAGCTCTGTCTTTCCGACACCTGTAGGTCCTAAGAATATAAACGATCCAATAGGTCTTTTCGGATCCTTAAGTCCAACTCTTGCCCTCCTTATTGCTCTTGCCACCGCGTCCACCGCTTCATCCTGTCCTATTACGCGTTTATGCAGTATCTCTTCCAAATGCAAAAGCCTTTCAGATTCTTCTTGTGCAAGCTTCTGTGTTGGAATGCCAGTCCAAAGGGATACAATTTGTGAAATTTCTTCAGCTCCAACGCTTTTTTCTTTAACTAATGAATTCTGCTGCCATTTTGATTTTAAGTTTTCCAGTTGCTCTTTAACTTTTTGTTCTTCATCTCTTATCTTAGCGGCTTTTTCGTACTCTTGTGTCCTTATAGCCTCTTCTTTATCTTTATTAAGCATATTTAATTTATCTTCCAATTCTTTTATCTCTGGCGGTGCTGTAACTGTCTTAAGTCTGACTCGCGACGCAGCTTCATCTATAAGGTCTATAGCCTTATCAGGAAGGAATCTATCTGTTATATACCTGTGTGAAAGTTTTGCTGCTGCTTCAATCGCTTCATCAGTAATCTTTATCCTGTGATGTGCTTCATACTTGTCCCTAAGTCCTTTTAATATTTCTATCGTTTCTTCAACAGAAGGCTCTTCAACCATTATAGGTTGAAATCTCCTTTCGAGAGCAGGATCTTTTTCAATGTACTTTCTGTATTCATCGATTGTAGTAGCACCAATGACTTGTATCTCTCCTCTCGCAAGGGCTGGTTTTAAGATATTAGATGCGTCTATGGCACCTTCTGCCGCACCAGCACCTATTATAGTGTGAAGCTCATCTATAAAAAGTATGACATTTCCTGCCTTGATGACCTCATTCAATACATTTTTCAGCCTATCCTCAAATTCTCCTCTATACTTTGTGCCTGCAACCATTGAAGCCATATCTAATGTTACAACCCGTTTGCCCTTTAAAATCTCCGGTATAGTACCACTTTCGATGGCCTCTGCCAATCCTTCGGCGATTGCAGTCTTACCGACCCCAGGTTCGCCAATAAGGCATGGATTGTTTTTAGTCCTTCTGCTTAAAATCTGTATTACTCTTTCTATCTCCTTTTCGCGTCCAATGACAGGATCAAGCTTTCCTTCCCTTGCAAGTTCTGTAAGATCTCTTCCAAACTGATTCAAGTTAGGTGTATTTGTATTCTTAGCTCTTTGCGCTTTATTTGTAGTGCCAGAAGGTTCTTCGCTTACCATCTTTACTATTTCTTCTCTGACTCTGTTGAAATCTACACCTAACTCCATCAAAATCCTTACTGCTACGCCTTCACCTTCTCTAATAAGTCCCAATAAGATGTGCTCTGTTCCGATGTAATTTGTATTAAACCTTCTGGCCTCAGCAAAGCTAAGCTCTAAAACCCTCTTTGCTCTTGGCGTATATCCTACCACATCGCCAGGCACATTTCCCATTCCAATAAGTGATTCTACCTTTGCTCTTATATCTTCGTAAGTGACACCAAGGCTTTTTAAAACCCGCGATGCTATTCCATCTTCTTCTTTAATAAGTCCTAAAAGGATATGCTCCGTTCCCACGTAATTGTGGTAAAGTGAGCGAGCTTCCTCCTGTGCTTGATAAAGCACTTTTTGTGCTTTTTCCGAAAATCTGCCAAACATTGCCATAAAAACACCTCCTAAATTTTTATCCTTTAATCAATTTTGATACATACTCAGCCCTCTTAATATCCCTTTCATATGGCTCTAACTGTTTCCCTATTATTTTTTGTAGGTTTCCAGGCTGAATATGTGTTGTTATCTCATCTATCTTTTGAATGTCCAAATTTACAATGTTTAAAACAGCACCTAATCTAACGTCTGAAATAAGCTTCATGAATTCTTGAGTAGACATTACCTTTGCATTTGTCAAAAGACCGTATGATCTACCTATTCTGTCTTCAATCTGCACTTTTCTCTTCTTGTAAAGATCCTCTCTTGATTTTCTCTCATTGGATATAATCTGCTTTACAATGCCTTCAAGGTTTTCTATTATGTCTATTTCACTTTGACCTAATGTAACTTGATTTGATATCTGGTAAATATCGCCTAACGATTGAGTCCCCTCACCATACATGCCTCTTACTGCTATTCCGATTTTAGATACGGAGTTTAGAACATTGCCTATCTGTCCAGTTATAGTAAGTGCCGGCAGATGTACCATCACAGACGCTCTTATACCTGTTCCTACATTTGTAGGACATGCCGTAAGATAACCTAACTTTTCGTCAAAAGCATAGCTTATGTTTTCCTCAATCAAATCATCAATCTTGTCTGCCAGATCCCAAGCTTCTTTTAAATTAAGCCCATTAAATATAGTCTGAATCCTTAAATGATCCTCTTCATTTATCAATATGCTTACAGTGCCGTCGTTCTTTATAAGAGCACTGCCGTTTTTAGTATTTTGGGCAAGATCAGGGCTTATCAAATGTCTTTCAACAAGGGATTGCCTCTCAAGAGGAGTTATTTTTTTCATGTCGTACTCTAAAAACTGCGTTGAGAGTATCGTCTTACTGTCAAATATGGCCTTTTTCACTGATTCTTTAACTTTTTCTGCCTCACTTTCCGTCATGACAGACGGAAATGGAATATCGCTTAAATTTCTGGCAAGTCTAATTCTGCTGGAAATCACAACATCATTGTCATGGTCAAACATCAGCATCACCTACTTTCCATACTTTTTCTCCAATTCTCTGATTTTATCTCTCAATTTTGCAGCTTCCTCAAATGCTTCCTCTTTTACTGCTTTGTCCAGTTTCGCTTTAAGCTCCTCTATTTCTCTCTTTGCCCTTAATGCTCCACCAGTCTTTCTTGGAATCTTACCTCTATGTCCAGTGCTTCCATGAATTCTCCTTATAAGCGGATTTAATTCATCTGAAAATGAATCATAGCATCTACTGCATCCAAGCCTGCCTGTTTCTTTAAATCTGTCGTATGTCATGCCGCAATTGCTGCACTTTAATTGCTCTTCTACATAAGTATTTCCTGTATTTGGAAGAAAATTCATTAACCCTGCTAACAAATCCTGCACAGAAAATGGTGTAAAATTCACAAACGGTGAAAATGTCTCGCTGTTTAAAAGTCCTTCTTCTTGTGCACATTGCTCACACAAGTTCATTTCAGTCTTGACACCATTTATTATTTGAGTATAATGGACTGTCGCTGGTCTTTCTTTGCATTTATCGCACAACATTTCAATCACTCCTTTTTATCAAATTATTTGAAAGTTCTGCTAACATCACCTTTAAAAGTATTGCCCTTAAAATAGGCTTTTCGTACTGTGCAACAGGTAAAATCTTATCGTTAAGCACAGATTTCATCAATGCAGCTTCCCTTTCGGTTATCAAATCATGTTCTAATAAAGTATCGATGTAAAGCCTGCCTTTGCTTTCTGTTATGTTGTCACCTATATCTGAAATCAATTTTGCCATCCAATCCTTAGAAACAGGTCTTTTGATTATTTTAATGTATCCGCCACCACCACGCCTGCTTTCAATGATATATCCATTTGATAAGTTGAATCTCGTCTCAAGTACATAGTTTATCTGTGATGGGGCGCAATTGAAAATATTAGCCAGTTCATTTCTCTTTATCTCAATATATTCTTCATCAGCTTCTTCTATCAAGCTTTTTATAAAATCTTCTATTAAATCGCTCAGCCTCGCCATCCCATCACCTCTTTCTTACTTTGACTTTCTTTGACTTTCACTTACTATTTTATTCCTCTTTTCTATACAGTCAACAACCATTTAATTTATATTTTTCCATTTAAGCGTCATTTAAAGCAGATTAAACGTATATTTCAAATATTTATTAATTTTTACTCATCATAACTTTTATTTTCGCTAAAATAAAAATCACAATCACTGTAAAAGTCATTGTACTCATCTATAAACTCATGGCCTTTTCTCTTAATATTAGATTTCCCATACGCGCTTAACATCTTTACAATATCGTCATCTATGTTTATAAAATCATTATTGCCATAATAAATATTAGAAAGTCTGTGATGTAGTGGCATAAAAAAACCTCCTTTTTTAATTTATATTTATTTTTTTCAAAGGAGGTCAATTCATACTATAAAATTTTATTCAATTTTGACTCTATCTCTTTTATATCCACATCGCAACTAGCGACATTTGTATCTATAGCAGCTTTTACAACACTCAATGCAACCGCCTTAGCTACTCTTTTATCAAATGCTTTTGGTATTATGTAATCTTCATTTAATTCATCATCAGAAACCAATCCAGCAATTGCATATGCTGCTTGAATCTTCATTTCCTCATTTATCTCAGAAGCTCTAACATCAAGGGCACCTCTAAATATGCCTGGAAAAGCCAACACATTGTTTATCTGATTTGGAAAATCAGATCTTCCAGTTCCGATTACAAGTGCTCCGCCCTCTCTCGCCTCCTCAGGATATATTTCAGGAATTGGATTTGCCAATGCAAATACAATCGAATTTTTGTTCATGGATTTTACCATGTCTTTTGAAAGCACATTAGGAGCGGATACACCTATAAAAACATCCGCACCAATCAAGGCATCAGCCAACGTTCCCTTTATCTTATCTTTATTCGTAATCTTAGCAATTGATATTTTTGATACATCTGTATCATTTCTACCATCGTAAATGATGCCTTTTCTATCACATAACACAACGTCTCCAACTCCAGCATTGATAAGTAACTTCGCTATTGCAATGCCTGCTGCACCAGCGCCATTTATGACAACTTTGATACTATTCAAGCTTTTACCTGCAATTTTTAAAGCATTTATCAATCCAGCAAAAACAACAACCGCTGTCCCATGTTGATCGTCGTGAAAAACAGGTATATTCAAAGCTTCTTTTAATCTTTCTTCTATCTCAAAGCATCTTGGAGCAGATATATCTTCAAGATTTATGCCTCCAAAAGTAGGAGCTATGTTTACAACCGTCTCAACGATTTTATCAACATCTTTTGTAGCAATACAAATTGGAAATGCATCAATTCCTCCAAATTCCTTAAACAATACCGCTTTTCCTTCCATTACAGGCATTCCAGCCATAGCGCCAATATCGCCAAGCCCTAAAACGGCACTGCCATCAGTGACAACCGCTACAAAGTTACCCTTGTTTGTGTATTCATAAGCAACATCAGGATTTTTTTGTATCTCTTTGCATGGTTCTGCAACACCTGGTGTGTAAGCCAGCGACAAATCTTTTGAATCATTGACTGGCACTTTGCTTAAAATGCTGATTTTCCCCCTATTTTCTTTATGTAATTTTAATGCTTCTTCCCTTAAATCCATTGTTACCCTCCTTAAAGTATACAGTATATTAAGAATATTATATATCATAATCTTGCAAATATCTATTGCTTTAGATTGATAAATCACTAAAAAGTACAATCGATATTATTTAGAAACCCGCTATTTTGTTTTTGCTTATAAAAAAGACTGATGCACTATGACCTATTCAGTCGGTTGTGCAACAGCCCAATTTGAAATTACTCTTGAGATTTCTTTCTCGCCTCTATGACTTTTTCTGCAACAGCAGGTGGTGCCTCCTCATACCTTGCAAACGACATCTTGAATTCTCCTCTTGCCTGTGTCAATGACCTTAAATCTGTAGCATATTTGGCCATTTCAGCCTGAGGAACTTCAGCAGTCACCACCTCCATATCTCCCTTTGACTCCATCCCTAATATGCGCCCTCTCCTTTTGTTTAGGTCTCCAATCACATCTCCCATATACTCTTCAGGTACCGTTACTTCTACGTGCATTATAGGCTCTAACAAAACAGGATTTGCCTCTTCCATGCCTTTCTTAAAAGCTATAGATGCAGCAACTTTAAACGCCATCTCAGATGAATCTACAGGGTGAAAAGAGCCATCCAAAAGTGTCGCTTTTATATTCACAACAGGGTACTTAGCAAGCACGCCTTCTTTTATGCATTCTCTAAGTCCTTTCTCAACCGCAGGAATGTACTGCTTTGGCACCGCTCCACCAAATATCTTATCTTCAAATTTAAACTCTCCTTCTTTGTACGGTTCAAATTCTATCCATACATGGCCGTATTGCCCATGTCCACCAGTCTGCTTTTTGTGCTTGCCTTCTACTTTTGATTTGCCTTTTATCGTCTCTCTGTAAGGTATTATAGGCTCTGTAAGAACACACTCTACGCCAAATTTGCTTTGAAGTTTCTTGGATATGACTTCTATATGCTGCTCACCCATGCCATATACTATAACTTGCCCTGTTTCGACATTTTTCTCGACTTTAAACGTCTGATCTTCCTCTTGAAGCCTCTGAAGTCCATTGCTTATCTTGTCTTCATCGCCTTTTGCCTTAGGCTCGATTGCCAAAGCCAATGTGGGCTCAGGAAATACAATGGGGCCATATTCTATTTGATTTGCCTGATCACAAAGTGTATCGCCTGTCATTGTAAATTGCAATTTTGAACATGCTCCTATATCACCAGCAACCAATTTTGAAACGGGTATCTGCTTTTTTCCTCTTAATACATACAACTGTCCAATCTTTTCATTTGCCTTCTTTGTACCATTATACACAGTGGAGTCAGAAGATACAGTTCCAGAAACTACTCTAAATATAGATAATTTCCCTACAAAAGGATCCGCTATCGTCTTAAATACAAAAGCTGAATAAGGTTTATTTTCATCTGCCACAGCCTTAAATTTGTTGGCCTCAATAGGCGATGGCAAAACATCTGTCATAATATTTAACAATGCATCTATACCGATATTTTTTAAGCTTGACCCACAAACTACAGGGAAAATGTCCCTACTTTTCACACCTTCCTTTAAACCTTTAAGCAATTCGTCTTTAGAAAGCTCTTCTCCCGCAAAAAACTTTTCCATCAAGGCTTCATCATTTTCAGCAATGTCTTCTATAAGCTCCTCTCTATATTGCGATGCACTTTCTTCCATCTCAGCAGGAATGTCTGTCTCTTGAACCCCCTTCTGGGTGTAAACGTATGCTTTATTCGTAATAAGGTCTACATATCCAGTAAAACTGTGTTCACTGCCAATAGGCAATGTCATAGGCACAACTTTATTGCCAAACTTATTTCTCAACTGATCAAGTGTCTTATAAAAGTCTGCATTTTCTCTATCCATCTTGTTTATAAAAACCACAGTAGGAAGCTTTTCAGCCTCTAACATGTGAAATGATTTTTCAGTGCCAACTTCAACCCCTGATGCAGCACAAACAACCAGTACAGCACTATCGGTAGCCTTCAATCCACTGATTACTTCGCCAAAAAAATCAAAGTATCCAGGTGTATCAAGCACGTTTATTTTGCAGTCTTTCCACTCAATCGGAATTACAGATGTGGATATAGAGATTTGCCTTGAAATTTCCTCAGGATCGTAATCAGATACAGTTGTTCCGTCTTCTACGCGCCCAATCCTATCTATGGCTTTTGCATTGTATAGTAGTGCTTCTGTAAGCGTAGTTTTTCCAGCTCCTCCATGTGAAACTAATCCAACATTTCTTATTTGTTGCGTTTTATAATCTTTCATATATATCCCCCTATCTTATTGCTTTAATATTATTATTCTATACTGATTTTAAATTTCCTTTTTTAATTTGAAATTTTTTTTAAAAAACCTCCGGTATACCCGGAGGTTTTTTATTCGCCAATTATTTCATATAAAATTTTTTTTGCTGCTTCTTCTATATCATCAGGTGTTGACATGTTTAATACAATTTCCGTAAACTCTTTAGCTTTTTCATAAGAAACATTTCTTATGATATTCTTTATATTCGGTATTGAACTTGCACTCATTGAAAATTCATCCAAGCCTAATCCTAAAAGAATAACCGTTGTAAGAGGATCTCCCGCCATTTCACCGCACATAGCTGTGAATATGCCTTCTTTGTGTGATGCGTCTATGACATTCTTAATAAGCCTTAATATAGCAGGATTAAACGGCTTATAGTAATCCTTTATCCTCTCATTCATCCTATCAACAGCAAGCGTGTATTGGCACAAATCGTTAGTTCCGATGCTAAAGAAGTCTACTTCTTTTGCGAGAAGATCCGCAGTCACTGCAGCAGATGGTATTTCTACCATTATGCCAACTTTTATGTTTTTATCGTATTTTATGCCCTTTTGATCCAGTTCTTCTTTAACTTCGTTTAAGATCTCATTTGCCTTTCTTACTTCAACTACCGAAGAAATCATCGGATACATTATCAATATATTCCCAAATGCACTGGCTCTAAGCAAAGCTCTAAGCTGTGTTTTAAACATCTCTCTTTCGTCAAGACAAAGCCTTATGGCTCTGTAACCCAAAAATGGATTCATCTCGTCTGGCATATTTAGATATGGTAGCTTCTTATCACCGCCAATATCTAATGTCCTTATGGTGACTGGTTTGCCATTCATCTTCTCTGCAACGTATTTATATGCTTCAAATTGTTCTTCTTCTTTAGGAAAATCATTCCTATTCATGTACAAAAATTCTGTTCTAAAGAGTCCTATCCCCTCAGCACCGTTTTTCAAAGCACCTTCTACGTCATTAGGAGTGCCGATATTTGCCGCCAGCATCGATTGCCTTCCGTCTGTCGTAACTGCAGGCAAATCTTTTAACTCTTTTAGCTTTTCAACTCGAATTTTGTATTTATCGCGCTTTTCCTCATATTCCTTGAGGACATCTTCAGTGGGATTTACAATTACTACTCCTTCGTTTCCATCTACAATGGCGATATCACCATCAGAAACTTGCTTAGTGACATTTCCTGTGCCAACTACTGCTGGAATTTCTAATGATCGTGCCATAATAGCAGTGTGGGAAGTCCTACCACCTACATCTGTAGCAAATCCTAAGACTTTTTCTTTTCTCATTGTAGCCGTGTCAGATGGTGTTAAATCTTTGGCAATTATTATCACATCTTCATCAAGCTCTGACAAATTTACATCCACTATACCGTGTATATTATTTATTATCCTATGCCCAACATCTCTTAAGTCAACCGCTCTTTCTTTTAAATACTTGTCATCAAGGGATTCCATCACAGATGCATGCTGCTCAATGACGTGATTCACTGCATTGTCAGCCGTAACATAGTCAATTTTTATCATATTTACAACAGAATCATAAAGCTCCGGGTCGTTTGCCAGCATAAGATGTGCTTCAAAAATCTCAGCCTTGTCTTTTCCAAACTCCCTTTCCGTCTTTTCCTTGATCTTTTCCAATTGAGCTTTTGTCAATTCAATCGCATTTTCAAATTTTGCTATTTCATCTTTTACCATTGATTCATCGATATTTTGTGTATTGATTTCAGCAAATTTCTTCGTGTACAAAAAAACCTTGCCTATTGCAATACCCGGTGAAGCCGCAACGCCTTTTAACATCTTTTTTCCTCCTCATTTGACTTTAATAGATATTATAGCATAATAGTAGTAAAATTTTAAGTGTTTATAATATTTTGCCAACAGTTATTAACTGGCAAACAACAAGAATAGTGTATCATTTATAGACTGTTTTTTCAAACATATTTCACTTATCCCACCTTCACAATTTATCATATCATAAAAATCAAATTAATTGAAGTTTGTCTATGAAAACAAATCAAAATATAACAAAATGAGGAGGTTAACCTCCCCATTTCTGAAGTATCTTAAGAGCATCTTCAACGACTGCCTTAGCATTTTTTATGGCCTTTTGCGCCTCTACTTTATAAATTGGTTTATCTTTGAACCTCAACTCTTCTTTTACTGCCACATCTGCTGCAAATATCACCAAATCTGCTTCATCAATTTCTTTAAATGCCGGTATAAACCGGCGTTTATTGGTCTTTGTTGTTATCAGCAACATTTTGATTGGTTTGATTGTAAGCATCATTAATTGATTTTTCTGCTTCATCGCTTAATGTAATGACTTGCTGTGTAAACTCGTTTGAAACTTTTTCTCTATACTTGCTGTCAAATATATACCTAAATATCTCCATTTTGAATTCCTCCTTGAAAGATCGCTTACATATATTGTATCCACTCAAAATGAAGATATTATGAAGATTTATATTTCATACACAGCGACTCTGTCTCTGCCTTTTGTCTTGCAGCCAGCGTAAAGAGCCCTATCAGCATGGCTTATAAGTTTCTCTGCTGACTCCGCTTTATTTGGAAAATCAGCGACGCCAGCGCTGACAGTTATACTTATATCGCCAGCATCAGTCTTTATCGGTTTAGACGATACTTCATACCTTATCCTTTCAGCGATCACACACGCCTGTTCGGCTGTCAAGTTTGGAAGTATAACAGAAAACTCCTCCCCGCCATATCTTGCAACGATATCATTGTTTCTAACACAGCTTTTTATCCTCGATGCAATCTCCCTAAGCACGGTATCTCCCACCATGTGCCCGTATGTATCGTTAATCTGTTTAAACCTATCTACATCCAGCATTATGAGGCTTACAGACGTCTTTTCAATAGATGATTTTGCTATGCTGTCATGCAATATCTGATCGAAAAATCTCCTGTTATATGTTTTTGTAAGTGGATCAGTAATAGACCTTTTGCTTATTTCAAAGTACCTCTTTGCGTTCATTATGGCTATTGAAGACTGCTCTGATAATGCCTCCATTATCTTTAAAGAATCTTCATCGAATGCGTTGATTTCATTTTGAAATGCAGATATACAACCTATTACACCTTCTGCTCCTTTTATAGGAACTACAATTGCAGAATCGTAATAATTAGATATATTTTTGTCTGAGGAGCGCTTATCTGTTTTTAAATTGCCTATTATTACAGACTTACCCTCACTTACTACTTTACCTATCAGACCTTCATTGTTCATGTACACATCCTTAAAAGCTCCTAATGATTCTTCCCGACACTTAGTCTTTTCATTTATCAAAAAGCCATTGTCATCTTTCAAATAAATAGCTACTCCCGATACGGTTACCACTTTTTCTGTCTCATACAATATTGCTTCTAAAGTTTTGTCTAAATCCAACTTCGAATTGATTATTTTCACCATTTCATATAAAGCATTTAGCCTCTGATTGGCCTTGTAAAGATCCATAAAAGCTTTTATGAAAAACGACAGCAAAATCAAAGGTATGACGTGGTATATAAAAATAACAGTGCCAAATTTCATATACATATTAGCTAAAAATATACCTACAGGTACCATTACAAAATAAGAAGCCAACTCTAAAACCGAGCTCTCTGTCCAGTATTTTTTAAATAGAATTTTTCCCTGTGCCTTTAACGCATAAAACAAGATAAAGTAATTTATTGCAAAACTGGTCAAAACATAAATCACTATGTATATTAGTTGTCCAATGGAAAATCGCCCGATTTTTCCGCCTAAAATCTCATAAAGATGCCCTGCTACTATGTATGTTATGGAAAACATTGCTCCATTTAAAAATCCATTCTTTACTTTTTTTCTAAAAAATATTGTTTCAATCATGGTAGATGCAACAGCCAAAAGAACTGATGACTCTGTACCATATATCAAAAAATATGCTATCGTGATTACAGGACTTATGGAAAGCTTTATATCTGTGTACTTTATACCCAAATTGTCAAGAGTAACCATGGCTAACAAAAGTATAGAAAATAACTTTACGTCGATTTTAATGCTGTATTTAAAACATGCATATAGCAGAAGCGAAAACCCCACCGCAATTAACACAAAATCAAACAATGCTTCCCTTTTTTTTAACATTTTTAACCCCTCTTAATCTAATTAATGTGTTATTCGACACAAATTAAAAAAATCCTTCATTGTTAATAGATAAAATTTTATATACAAATGAAATTATATCACATATATTATTCACAATTTGTCGTTTTTTGATTGAATTAAAAAATCTCCCTGTTTTAGGGAGATTTTTTTAACAGTCCATTAACCGCATTTTGAGTAACCACAATTTTTACACACTACACAGCCACCTTCATGTTCTATTTCACTGCCGCATTCTGGACAAAAGCGTTCTTCTTGTGTGTCATAAGTATATGCCGCCTGTAAAACCGCATCATCATTTTTATGGTTGTTACCATTTATAGGCACGTCGATTGGAGCAAAGTTTTCATCTTCTTCGACTTTTAATTTCATCACTTTTTCAATGACTTTGGCAATAGCATCTGGACACGAAAGAACTTTAATTTCCTTATTATTTGCCATTTGCCTCAATGTAGAATGACACCTTATACCCTTTAGCTGCTCTACTATAGATTTCGCATCGAGTCCCGATCTTAAAGCTATAGATATCAGCCTACTGGTAGCCTCTGACTGAGATGGACAGCCTCCAGCTCGTCCTAAATTAGTAAATACTTCGCATATACCTTCGTCATCGTAATTGACGGTAATGTACAAGTTGCCGCAGCCAATCCTCACCTTTTCAGTTATGCCTTTCGTCACAGAAGGTCTTGGTCTTGGAACGATTTGATTGCGATTCCCATGTTTCTCCTCTTTCGTATTTTCTTTCACACTTTCTTTTTCGTCTTTCTTTATCCCCAAATTAAGCACCTGTGAGTCGCGGCTTCCATCGCGGTAGATGGTAACACCTTTAAGTCCCAATTTGTATGCCAACTCGTAAACTTCCCTTACATCATCTACTGTCGCATCATGTCTGAAGTTCACCGTCTTTGAAACCGCATTGTCAACGTGTTTTTGAAAAGCCGCTTGCATCTTTATATGCCATACAGGATCTATGTCGTGAGCTGTTACAAAAACCCTTTTTACATCATCCGGTATGCCATCAATGCCTTTTAATGTGCCTTGCTGTGCTATCTTCTTCATCAATTCTTCTGAATAAAATCCTCTTTTCAAAGCCACTTCCTTAAATATGGGATTGACTTCCACAAGCTGTGTATTATCCATTACATTTCTTGTCATAGCTATTGCAAAAAGCGGCTCAATTCCGCTGGACGTTCCTGCAATAATAGATATCGTGCCAGTAGGTGCTATAGTTGTAGTTGTTGCATTCCTCAATCTTATGTTCTTGTCTTTGTATATACTTTTATCGTAGTATTTAAAAACGCCTCTCTTTTCTGCAAGTTCCATCGATGCCGCTTTAGATTCTTCATCGATGAATTTCATCAATTTATCAGCAAATTCCACAGCTTCTTCAGAATTATAAGGTATATTAAGCATAAGAAGCATGTCAGCAAATCCCATAACTCCTAAGCCTATTTTTCTTGTACCTTTCGTCATTTCGTCTATCTGTGGCAGTGGATACTTATTTGCATCGATCACATTGTCAAGAAAATGCACAGCATTATGAACAGTATCTCTCAATTTACCATAATCTACTTCGTATTTGCCGTTTTCCTCTTTAAGCATATTTTTTAGGTTTATAGAGCCTAAGTTGCAGGATTCATATGGCAAAAGTGGCTGTTCACCACATTGATGAACTACTATTCCATTACAAATCATAGAATGTGTAACAGGTTCAGTTAAATCATACACTACTTCTTTACCAATTTTTTCAATTGCTGCAACTTCATCATAAAATTTCGTTTTATAGAATGATTTATACTTAATATTGCTAAGTGCTTTTTGTTTCTTTTCAGACATAAACCCAATCTCTTTGGCAAATTTATCACGTGATTTTCCAAAAATACCTAACTCATACAAAATACCATCAGTGCTATAAAATTTTTCTTCTCCATTAACAGAAGTATACTTAAACGTTGCTTTTCTTGGTTTTCTCGAACGATCGAATATGACACTTTTCATACCCAAATTTATAAGCAATATTTGCACATCTTGCAGTAACCTTTTACTTTTTGATGTCAATACTACCCATGAACTATTAGACTTAGGATTATCCCTAACACTTCCATCGGCTGTAAACAGTGCTTGTAGGAAACCTACAACGGCTTCATATGGAGCTTTATATATGCTTTGAGGCACTTGCTTATTTTCTGCTTTCACATTTTTTACACCCAATTTTTTAAAAAACTCTACAAGGTATTTACTATGGTATGAAAGATGATAAACACCGTTTTCTCTTTTAACTTCTTTTACATCTTTGCCATATATATTATTAATAAATGGTTTTAGGTGATACATTACTTCTACATCATCATTTCCAAAAGTAAATCCTACTCTTGTATCTTTATCACCATCTCTTAGCCAACCATCGCCTATAAGCCAGCCCAATGTCTGTCCAAGCTCTTTAGACCATTTATTAGGCAAATTTAATGTATAAGTCCTTCCATTATTTCCAGTATAAATATTATCTACTTTAAAAGGAAGTTCATAAACATTCGAAAAAAATCCATCTCCTGATTGTATTAAAATTTCATCACCAATTTTAATCCTACTAAGTTCTTTCCATCCTTTTGATGTTAAAAATCTATGATCAGGAGTTGCTTTTATCTCATAGCCTGATTTCAGTGTTAATTTGATTACATCTTTTTCTCCATTATTGTATACGTTACTTATCATGTTTAAAGATGTACCTTCACTATTCAAATCAGGGACAGCTTCTGTAATATATCCTCCATTTACTACTTGATATTGTGTCATAGGGACTCTATTATCTGTTACAATATTCAATCCCCCATTTTGATATTTATTATATATCTCATCAATTCTCATCAAACCATACTCTGTAGATACCCACGTATCCCCAGTGACACATGGGTTAGTTGATTCTATCTCACCCGCAAGAGGCGTTGGATTTTTTTCGTTTATGCGATCTAAAAATACGATTCCAGGTTCTCCGTTTTTCCAAGCCATTTCCACAATAAGCTTAAATACTTCTCTGGCATTTAAGCTTTTCACGACTTTATTGGTATGCGGATCTATTAAGTCATAATCCTGTCCTTTTTCAACTGCTTTCATAAAATCTTCTGTTATTCCTACACTTATGTTAAAATTGGTGATTTCATTGTTGTCTTGCTTGCACTGTATGAATTCAAGGATATCTGGATGATCTATCCTAAGTATGCCCATATTTGCTCCACGGCGTGTGCCGCCCTGTTTTACCGCTTCAGTAGCAGAATTAAACACTTTCATAAAGCTTACAGGCCCAGACGCTACACCACCTGTCGATCTTACTGTAGCTCCTTTCGGTCTAAGCCTTGAAAAGCTAAATCCGGTACCACCGCCGCTTTTGTGAATTATGGCAGCATACTTCACTGCGTCAAATATTTCTTCCATGGAATCCCCCACAGGAAGCACAAAGCACGCCGAAAGCTGTCCTAATGGCCTTCCCGCATTCATAAGCGTGGGAGAATTAGGCAGAAAGTCCAAATTCGTCATCATCTCATAAAACTTTTTTTTGACCTTTTCCGTATCTGCGTTTATATCGTATTCTTTGTCTACATCTGAAATTGCTTTCGCAACTCTCTCAAAAAGCTCCTCAACGGTCTCAACGACGCGTCCATTCTCATCTTTTGCCAAATACCTTCTCTCAAGAACCTTCTTAGAGTTTTCAGTTAAATTCATTTAAAACCTCTCCTCATATGTATTTAACTACAATATTTTGTATGCTGATAAAGTTAATTATACATCTTATTGTGTGTTTGAACAAATCTATTCTCATTGAATTTTTCTGTCCATTTGCCGTGATTTTTCTTCATATCTTAAAATTTCTAAATTTTTATATCGTCATTTGCAAATTTTATTTGATACGCCATAAAAAAATATCCCGCCATCATGAACGGGATATTTTTTCCAAAAGCTCATCTATAATTTCTTTGTCGTATTCTCCATTTACATAACCTATTCTAAAGCTATTGTCGCCTTTTCCCACAAGTTCTTTTATTATTTTAGGCCTTTCTATCCAAATATCCAATACATTAAAATCATAGTCGAGAAATACGAATGTAGGTATCTTTGCTTCTTTGTCTTTGCAAAATGTCATCATGTCTTCTTCGTGCCCTTCTCTTTTCAATATGCGAAAATCGATTCCCAATATAGCACATATTTTAGCCATTATAGGTAAGCTTACTTGGCAGTCCGGGCACCAGCTTTCAGCAAAAGCCAAAACATTTGAAACCATGCTGCTATTTTTAATATTCTTTATGCTTTCATCTATATTTACAATCTCAAACCTGTTTTTGAAAATTTCCGGTTTTTTGTTGTCTCCACTTTTAATAAACTCATCAAAGCTTATACCGCTATCAAACAATTTCTTAATATCCACAAAAATCACCTATCTGTTGAAAAATGAGCCCAAAACAGTCTTTGCGCTGGACAATGTCATCCCCAAAAGACTGCCGCTTCTCGTCATTATCTCATCCAAAGCATCTACAACTCTATCAATCTGCTCTTTAGTCACAATAAGCGGCGGTTCAAACCTTATAACGTTTGGATTGTTAAGGGTATATGCGGTTATAATATGATGTTTATTTTGAAGTTCTCCAGCCACCAATGAACCTAAATATTCGTTGGACAATTTTGATACGGCTCCTCCAGACAATTTGTCTAAAAGCCCGCCTTCTGGCTGGTTAAATTCAACACCTATCATAAGCCCTTTGCCTCTTACATCTTTTATCAATTTATGTTTTTCTTTTAGTTCCTTTAGCCTCTTTAAGAAGTACTCTCCTTTTTCTCTCGCAGCATCAGGAAGGTTTTTGTCTAAAATAAGTTTTATAGCTGTAATGCCAGCAGCACATGCCAACGTATTGCCTCCAAAAGTTGATGTATGTAAAAGACACCTATCGGTAGTTCCATATCCTTTTTTCCAAATCTCATCCTTTGCAATATACGCACCTATAGGCATCACACCGCCTCCTAAGGACTTAGCCAAGCACATTATGTCAGGCACCACATTTTCATGTTCACACGCAAACATCTTTCCAGTCCTGCCAAACCCAGTCTGTACTTCATCAAATATCAGATACGCATCGTATTTCTCAGTAAGCTCTCTCACTTCTCTTAAATATCCATCTGGCGGCACTATGACGCCGCCTTCACCTTGTATTGGTTCAACAATAAATGCAGCTACATCTTTTCCCTTTAACGCATCTTCTAATGCATTGGCGTCTCCATATTCCACCTGCACTGTGTCGGGAAGGAGAGGCATAAAGTACTTCTGGTATTTTTCACGTCCCGTAACAGAGAGAGCTCCTGCAGATTTTCCATGAAATGAATTTTTGCAGTAGACTATTTTATGCTTGCCTGAAGCAATTTTAGCAAGTTTCAAGGCGCCTTCCACTGCTTCAGCACCGCTGTTGCAGAAAAAGCTTTTCTTTAAATCGCCAGGCGTAACCATTGCCAAATCATACGCCAGTGCCCCCGGAAAATCATTTACTGCAGCCTGAAGTATGTTTGGAAAATCTTTCACTTTTTCTATCGCTTCATAAATCTCATCTGGATTGTGACCTAAATTTAATGCACCATATCCGCCAAGAAAATCCAAATATTCATTTCCATCGCTGTCCCATACAGATACGCCTTTTGCTTTCACAAAAAGTTTATCAAACTGCAACATCGACAACATAGAAACAAAATTAGAATTCACGTACTCCTTGTAATTTTCCCGCACCTGGCTCCTGTTTAGTCTAAGCGCATCATCGCACGTTATGTATTTTTGATCCTCTTTCATAAAAAACATCCTTTCTTTAAATTTAAAATGATACCATCAGTATAAATTTGTTTTATAAATGAAAAATATAATTAAACACCAAAAATCATTGGAGGTGTTTTTGATGTCAATCAGAAAGAGCCACTGGACCAACATCAAGGGAAACCGAGTGGAATTCGCTGCTGACATCTACAAGTGGGAGACAAGGCATTTTAAGCGAGAAGCAAAATCGCAAAAAGTCCAGTACAGAGCCCACAACCATGGCATAAGCAAAGATGTAAAAAGGCCTATGCACGACAAAGTCACATGAGGGAGAAACATCTCTCCCTCTTTTAATGGTGATGGTGATGATGGCAGCAATCATCGTGACAATTATCTTCATCTACAAATTTTATGCTGTCAAGCTGCTGTTTTACTCTCTGTCTTATTTCCTTTACGTACTCCATCCTTAATTTTGACTGCTCTATCTTTTCTTCATCTGTTAAACCTTCATTTTTTGATTTATGGTACAGATAATTTATCCTGTCTATCATCTCTTTTGTAATCATATATTCACCTCAATTACTAATTAATAATTATATTATATGACTTTTATCAAAAAAACAAAAGACGAGTAACCTCGCCCCATGAATATGGTTAAATTTTAATTTTAACTTCACCTTTAATGTCAATAAAGTTTTCTTTAACGTCGCAACAATATGCGTACGCTTCAACACCGGATTCAATAGCATCTTTCAAAGCAGATGCAAATTTAACATCTGTCTTTACATTTGGCGTAAAATAAAGCACATCATCCATCTGCACGAGAAAAACGACAGCAGCCCTCATACCTTCTTCTTTAGCTTTCTTAAGTTCCATCATGTGTTTTGTTCCTCTTTCAGTTGGTGCATCCGGAAACATTACAACGCCATTTTCCTCAAGGGTTACACCTTTCACTTCTACGAAAAAAACTTCATCTTTTTTAGAAAGCCTAAGATCAAATTTGCTGTTTTTATATGTCTTTTCTTTTTCGATTACATCATAACCTACAAACTTATCTAATTTGCCTTTTAAAATGTTATCCATCACCACTTTGTTGGGAATCTGTGAATCGATAGATATAAGCCTTTTCCCTTTATAGACGAATTCTAATTCGTAAGGAGTTTTTCTCCCCATTCCTTCCCGCCTTTCAAGGACAACAGTTGCGCCAGGCACAAAAAGTTCCTTGCACCTACCTGTATTTGGAACATGAACAGTCATAATTTCACCATCTATCTCTACACGAGCTAAAAATCTGTTTATCCTCTCCAAAAATCTCCCTCTTACAATAGGGTTTTCTATAAACATTTAACGCCGACCTTCCACAGTTACTTTGTAAAGTCCTGTATGGTTACTTCAGCAAAACTCGTAGGAGTTTCCCACAACCTTATGCTGAAAAGATGAAATCTATCATCTTTTAAAAGAGGGTCTAACTTCCTCCACATCCAAATTGCTATATTTTCACACGTCGTATTAAAGCCTAAGACTTCATTTAAGTACGCATGATCCAATTTTTTTACCACTTCACTATCAACGATAGCTTTAAGATGAGCAAAATCTATGACCATTCCCTCATCGTCTATACTGCCTTCCACCGTTACCTCCAGCTTGTACGTATGCCCATGAAGATTTTCGCACTTGCCATTGTACCTGGTCAAATTGTGGGCACTGTCAAATGTGAATACCTTTGTCACCTTCATATTTACACCACCTTGTACCAATCTCTCTTTAATAGTTTGACACCTTCTCTATCCGGCAGCCTTTCTATTATGCGAGACAATTTCTCCCCATCTTTTGTTATGTAAGGTGCAATATCATTAAGTGGAATCAACACAAAAGCTCTTTCCCACATGCGCTCATGAGGTATTTTTAAATCGTCATCATCTACAACCAAATCACCGTACAGAAGGATGTCTATGTCAATCGTCCTCGGGCCCCATCTTACAGTTCTCTCTCTTTTAAGCTCTTTTTCTACACTATTCACAACCTTTAACAGTTCATGTGGTTTAAGTTCCGTTTTTACCTTTGCTACGGCATTTAAAAATTTACCTTGATCTTTATAACCTACAGGTTCTGTCTCGTAAATAGGCGACACCTTTTCTGTGATAACAGAATTTTCTGAAAGCTTCATAAGGGCGTTTCTCAAGTATTCTTCCCTATCGCCCATGTTAGAGCCAATTGATAAAAAGATATCTTTCATCTTACCATCGCATCCGTCATCTTGGCCACTCGCCACATTTCTTTCACGTCGTGCACTCTGACAATGTCAGCACCTTTCACTATTCCAACCGCAACTGTGGCAGCAGAGCCCTCCATTCTTTCATTTACGTCAAGGTTTAAGACACGCCCTATCATCGATTTTCTTGATGTCCCAAGCAATATAGGAAGTCCCAATATTTTAAGCTCATCAAGCCTTTTCATCAATGTCAGATTGTGCTCTAAAGTCTTTCCAAAACCTATTCCTGGATCAATCATTATGCTTTCCTTTTTTATGCCTGCTTTTAAGGCAATATCAATGCTTTTCTCAAAGAAGTTTATAACCTCCTGCAAAAGGTCATGGTACTCTGCCACTTCTTTATTGTGCATTATTACAACGCCAGCGCCATGATCGGCGACGACTTTTGCCATATCGGGATCTCTTTGCAAACCCCAGATATCGTTTATGATGTGTGCTCCATTTTTAAGACACTCGTAAGCCACTTTTGACTTCATCGTATCAATTGAAATTATGGTATCTACTTCACATAACTTCTTAACTATATCATTTATCCTTGAAATTTCTTCTTCTGCAGTAACAGGTTCGTACCCAGGCCTTGAAGATTCTCCGCCTACGTCTATTATATCTGCTCCATCTTCCATCATCTTTAAGGCTCTCTCCATGCCCTTCTCCAATGTATTGTATTTTCCCCCATCAGAGAAAGAATCAGGCGTCATATTCAAAATTCCCATTATGTACGTTCTCTTGCCGATTTCCAACTCTTTATCCCTTAATTTCAACATATAAGCCATAATATCACCCTTCCCTGTGATCATCGCTTTCCATTTATCAAGAGCATGACTTCCTCTCTTGACCTTTGATCTGTCTTAAATAATCCCCTAAGTGCAGATGTTACAGTCTTAGCTCCAGGTTTTTTTATACCCCGCATCGTCATGCAAAGGTGCTCCGCCTCTACGACGACTGCAACCCCTAAAGGATTTGCAGCTTTTACAATCGTGTCAGCGATCTCGCTGGTAAGCCTCTCCTGCAGTTGAGGCTTTTTGGCTAAAATATCGACGATTCTGGCAAGCTTTGAAAGTCCCAAGATTGTGCCTTTTTTTGGTAGATAAGCCACATGGGCAACACCTATAAACGGAAGCAAATGATGCTCACACATGGAGTACATTGGAATATCTTTTACAATAACTATTTCTTGATGCTCGTCTTCTTTAAATGTCTTTATTACATCCATCACATTTTCATGAAGGCCTGAAAAAATTTCTTCGTACATCCTGGCAACCCTATCGGGTGTCTCTAACAGTCCTTCTCTTTTAGGATCTTCACCTATCGCTTCAAGAATATCATACACTGCTTTTTTTATCTTCTCTTTATCTATCATCGCCATGCTCCTTAAAAGAACTTATTTTTATATCAATATAACATTTTTTATCCTGGCGTACAAGTATTGCGCCAATTTTGACGATTAAAAATAAAAAACGGCTCTCATGAACCGTTTTTCGCTTTAACAATTTATTCGCCATCGTCTTTTGTTTCATCTTGATCCGTCCTTGGCTTCATTGTAGGGAATAATATGACATCCCTTATAGAATAAGCATCGGTCATAAACATGATAAGCCTGTCAATTCCAATGCCTAATCCACCTGTAGGAGGCATACCAACTTCCAAAGCATTTATGAAGTCGTCGTCCATCATGTGAGCTTCATCATTTCCAGCTTCTCTCTGCTTAAGCTGTTCTATAAACCTCTCCTTCTGATCGATAGGGTCGTTTAATTCTGAAAATGCGTTTGCGATTTCCCTGCCGTATATAAATGCTTCAAACCTTGATGTAAGTGCAGGATTGTCGTGTTTTCTCTTGGCCAACGGAGATATTTCAACAGGGTAATCAATTATGAATGTGGGCTGTATTAGATGGCTTTCGCAAAGCTCGTCAAATACAAGAGCTATCACATCACCCTTCTTCATGCCTTCTTTGACTTCAAGATGATGCCTTTTAGCAATTTCTATAGCCTCTTCATCTGAGGATACTTTGTTAAAGTCAATATCCAGGAATTCTTTTATGGCATCGATCATAGTAAGCCTTCTCCACGGCGGCGTCAGATCTATCTCAGTACCTTGGTATATTATCTTTTTGCTGCCATTTACCTTTTCAGCTACATAAGCAAATAAATTTTCTGTTATGTCCATCATTCCATGGTAATCAGTATATGCCTCATACAACTCCAAAAGTGTAAACTCTGGATTGTGCCTTATATCCATTCCTTCGTTTCTAAACACTCTGCCCATCTCGTACACTTTTTCAAGTCCACCAACGATAAGCCTCTTTAAGTGTAGTTCCAATGCAATCCTTAAGTACATATCGATGTCAAGGGCATTGTGGTGTGTAATAAACGGCCTTGCTGCCGCACCGCCTGCTATAGTGTGAAGTATTGGTGTTTCTACCTCTATAAATCCTCTACTATCTAAAAATTCCCTAATAGCTTTTATGATTGCAGTCCTTTTAATGAAAGTTTCCTTTACAGTTGGATTTATAATAAGGTCCACATACCTTTGTCTGTATCTTAAATCAGGATCTTTAAGCCCATGCCATTTATCTGGAAGTATTTGCAATGACTTGGAAAGAAGCTTAAAATCCTGAACCCTTATAGTCACTTCACCTGTCTTTGACTTAAATACTTCACCTGTCACACCTATGATGTCGCCGATGTCAAGTATCTTAAATATTTCGTAATTCTTTTCACCCAAAACATCCATCTTGAAGTAAAGCTGTATTCTTCCATCTCTGTCCTGTATATCAGCAAAGGAAGCCTTTCCATGCCCTCTTTTGGACATTATGCGGCCGGCGATAGTGACTGTCTTGCCTTCGAATTTGTCATAATCATTTTTGATGTCAGAGGTCATATTAGTCCTATCAAACTTGTCAATGCCATAAGGCTCAATGCCTAAGCTTCTAAGCTCGTCCAACTTGTTCCTTCTAACTTTTAAAAGCTCATTTAAGTTTTCGTTGTTGTTTACTTCATTTGTATTCGCCATAATACTCCTCCAAATTTATTTGTGTATTTCTAAAACTTTGAGTTTTATTATGCCTGCTGGCACTTCCACACTGATTGTATCACCTACTTTTTTGCCTAAAAGTGCCTTCCCTATAGGCGATTCATCAGATATTTTGTTGTTCATAGGATCTGCTTCAGTCGATCCTACTATCGTGTACTCCGCCTCTTCTTTAAAATCCTCATCGTAGACTTTTACAGTGCAGCCTACACTTACTTTGTCGATGGTGATATCCTCTTCATCGATGACTTGAGCATTTCTAAGCATGGCTTCTATTGTAGCTATCCTTCCCTCAATAAATGCCTGCTCGTTTTTCGCCTCATCGTATTCAGAGTTTTCGCTTAAGTCTCCAAATGCACGGGCCTGTTTGATTTTTTCAGCCACTTCAGGCCTTTTTACAGACTTAAGATAGTCTAACTCCTCTTCTAATTTTTTTAAGCCATCATAAGTTAAAATCACTTGCTTACCCATATTGCCAATCTCCTTTATAACAATAATATTGTATTTTATTCTATGTTTAAGCCATATCAATTATGATAATATTAATACACAAGCACTGCTTTATGCAGTGCTTGTGTCTATATTTTCATGTGGAATATTATAAAACAGTTTACAAATAAAGTCAAGTATTATACAGCACTAAATCTGTTTTCTTTTAATCTCCTTGCTGCATTCTTTCTCACGTTTTCTATAGTTTCCTCTGATACAGCTCTTTCAAAGCTTCTAAATCCCCCAAGTTTGAAACTGTGTTTTTTTGCCAATTTTGCTATCGTATCAACTTGTTCCACCGTTAAGTCTCTACCTAATGAGAAATTTTCTATCATGCCTTCCATTGCAAGTATCATTGTCTCTGCCATACACGCATAACTTGTCTTTGGAGGAAAACCAAAATTGAAGTGAAAGTCCACATCGCCTGGCACTTCCACGACACCACCTTCTATAACCAATACATCATCTCTTGCATCAGCAACTTCCTTCGATACATCCCTGGGCCTTGCCACATCACAAACGACAGCACCAGGTTTTAGGTATTCAGGCTTTATAATGGTATCTACAGCACTCGTAACTGTCACAACTATGTCTGCTGTTTTCAATGCGTCTTTTACGTCAGATGTAACTCTTGCAGCCATGCCTGTCTTCTCCAAAAGGTATTTGCTGAAGTCTTCTAATTTTTGTTTGTTTCTGGCCACCAATGTCATGTACTTGGCCTCTCTGGAAAGTATCTCAGCACACACTTTTCCTATGGAACCTGTAGCACCTATTACTACAACCTCCGAATCCCTTATATCCTTTCCCATAAGTTCAGCAGCTTTTTTTGTGCCTTCTATGGCAGTAGCGATCGTGTAACTGTTGCCTGTAGTTACAGCAATATTTAGATTTTTTGCCACTGTGATTCCTGCATCCCCAACTACAGACGTCAAAGCGCCTAATCCTACAATTTCAGCTCCCAAATTCTCTGCTATCTTGCCAGCCTTAATAATTTTTTTCATGACGTAATCCTCAGGAAGGCTCATCATCTGATTAGAGATAAGCGGTACAGCCACAAAATATCCTTCCGTTTCAGCATACTTGCTTTTTACACCTGTTATCTCCGATACTTTAAGAGGCGGCAGCATTTTTGTAAATCCCTCTACAACGCTGCGAGGCAATTTATTCATGATTTTAAACTTTCTGCTGACATCCTCGTATTCAATTGGATGTATGATAAAAGCGAACTTGTGCATGTTAAATCATCCTTTCAACAAAATATTTACTTTTCTATTGAAGCTTTTTCGCCGTTTAGATATTCTACTCTCGGCTCAAAGCCAATCCTATCGAGAAGAATATTGTAATCATCCGGTTTCATCTCAGATGGACTTTTGCCTGATAGTGATACGAGCACAGCCTCCATTACATTCGTACCAAACGACCTTCCATTTAAATTTGGTGTCGTTGTGATAAGAAGCTTTACACCTCTATCTTTAAGCATTTTTACATCATCTTTTGTGACAGTATTTGTCACGATAATTTTGTCTTTTAAATCGTCAGGCATGTACTTTTTGACAAACAGATAATCACCTGCTATTATGTCAGCTTCCTTATAGAATTTTTCGTATTTTCTGCTGTCTATTGAAAGCTGCTTATCCCCTGTAGGGTACAGCATCTCAAATGGCATTTTGACTATTATAGGTGCTATAATAGCTGCTAAACCGTAAAGAAGTTTAAGCGAATGAAGTGGTATCGGCACACCTAAGGCGAATATCATATCGCCAAGCGTCAAATCAGCACCGTACTCATGAAATGTCTGAGTCATGCCGAACCGGTCCATCGCACTTACTATGAGAACTTTCTTGCCTTTTATGCCCACTATGTTGTTGTCATGTATGTACTTTATTACCCTTCTTTCAAGCGTATTCTTAAGGCCAGAACCGTCTACGATTGGCGATATCTTAGCAGCATTTTTAAGTGGAACCGCATCTTTTATGACATACCTTCTCTCCCCAGCGTAAAGATACAAGTCTATACCACCCATGCCGAATGCATCAACTTTTCCATCAAGCTCTTTTATAAGCTCTATGGCTTTCTTCATATCGCCATCTGTGCCGATTCTTTCGATTATAAATTTTTCCCCTAATATCTCCGTCTCTACTCTGTTATTCCTTGTAGATGAGCCTATGCTTACACTCACTACTCTTTTCACAAAATCATCTCCTTAAAGTATCTAAAATCTCGATTATGAGTTCAGGCTTTACAAATACATCTTCTGTTATTGGAGAATGCCCTATGTTGACACAGATCACTTCTTTGTCAAATATGGCTTCCATCAAATTTGTCCTTTTGTCAGAGCCAAGAAATATAATCGTGTCATAAGATTGTACCTTTGCGATTATGTCCATAACCATATTAAAAAGCTCTGCACCCGTCATATTATCTGCAATGCCAAGGCGCTCTTTTTCAGACAAAAGCAAGATAAAATCAATGCCATAGTCTTTCAATAATTTTTCAATTTCTTCTTTGTTTTTAATTGGAAATCCTATTACTGCAATGTTTCCTCCTTTCCTCACCTCGCCTATGTTTTCTAACCTTGATATAAAACTTCTATCGACTTTAAATTTTGACGCCGTCTCCTGCTGTGAAAAACCATTAACTCTCATTTCGATCATTTTGTCTATAATGTTGTGAAGCTTTTTGGTGTTTATTATCTTTTCGCCTATTTTTACAAAATCCATATTAACCATCCTTTATGTGCACAAATTGTGCTCATACTATTTATAATTCTACTACTTTCTGGCATATATTTCAAGATGGTTTTAAGGCAAATGAAGAATTACTTCATTTGCCCCATATTTTTTCTATAGGCTTCATAAGCATCTCAATGAGCTTATTTGTAGCAGTAATCTTAACATCAAAAGCCACTAACAAATTAAGTGTATACCCGATTGCAACAAGTATAAAAAACGCTACGACTTCTTTTGTCTTTTTCTTTTTTATAAGCCCAGGCACTTCCATAAATATTACTATCAAAAATATAACTGTTACTCCCAATGCATTTAACATATATAACCCTCTTTTACCTTGGTTCAATTGGCTTTGAAGTAAGTCCAGACCTCTTTAGTGTGGCCTTCACGCTTACATTCACCTTTACGTTTGGATAAATCTCATCCCATCTGTCCTTCAATTTTTCCCACACTTTAGGATATTTTTCTTGAAGCTTCTGTCCTAATCCTATAGAGTCAATCTTGTACTTTTTCTGAACTGCGTTTAAAGCATCCAAGACTTCGCTTTTTACCTTCTCTTGCTGCAGATTTTCAAGGCTTTTTATCATCTTAAGATCTGTAAGGTTGTACCTTGAATTCTGCTCTATCATGTTTGAGTCAAAATTGATTTTGACATCAAAAGAGACATCTTCACCGCTTACTTTAGGCGTGATGGTAGAATTGGCTTTTATTATAGTAAATGAAATGTGAGTCCTGTCTCCTTTTGGTCCTTTATCAACAACAAGCGATGTATTTTTAATCAAGTTATCCATCCACATTATGCCTTTTGTCTCTTGTTCTGTCAGAAATCCAACCATCTTATCATACTTAAATGCTGCAGAACCTACAAATCTTACGTGCTGCGGCTTACCATCTTTCTTTACGATCTCCAATCTCCCTACTATAGGTTGGACCTTTTCTGTTTCTAAAGTCTCTACAAAGTGGTTTATATCACATACATACGCTGAAGACGTGTTTTTTTGGTTTTGAATCATGCCGAGGATTTCACGGTAAGGATACTTTTCAACATTTTTTGACAATTTCATAAGGTCATCGAGGGTTCCTCCGGATACCACCACCAGATAAGATGTCCTTCTAAACTCAGGATTCCTCGTGATAAAGTCCAGCATGCTGTAAATACCTGATCTTGCAAGGTTCTCACCTATAAATATTATTTCATTGTGTTGGAGGAAAAGCGTCCTTGAAAGCTCTGTATTGAAATTCGAAAATGCCTTGGCAAAGTCGACACCTCTTGAGCTGTAAACCTCATACGGCTTTCCTGCCGCAGCACCTCCTCCGCCGCCGCCAGAACTTGTAGCTAAATTTGCCGGCTTCAAAATTTGTACAGTGATATTGCACATCTTATCTTTGTCTATGTCCATCCCTATACCTTGTACAAACGCCAGCTCATTTATCTCCCTTTTGTCCCAGCAGCCTGTAAGAAGCAATGATAGTATGATAAACAAAATCAAAACCCTTTTCATAAACAATGCCTCCCCAGATGTTGAAAAATTCAACCTCTTGTGTAATTCTGCCTCTTCACATTTCTCCCTGCTACCTTATGTGGCCTAAATATTTTAGCCCACCATGGTATCCTTATAAACACGTCATTTAGTTCTCTGGTGTTGGAAGGTGCAATTGGCGACAGATAAGGTACTCCAAAGGACTCCAATGATGCTAAATGTGCCAGTATCATCATAAGCGCCATTATTATGCCAAAAAAGCCTAATGTACCTCCAACTATTAGCATGGCAAACCTTAAAAGCCTAAATGTTATAGCTATATTAAATGCAGGTATTGAAAATGAGGCTATTCCTGTCAGTGCCACGACGATCACCGTCGCAGCAGATACAAGACCTGCCTGCACTGCAGCTTGTCCAATGACCAAAGCACCTACGATGCTTACAGCTTGACCAACCTGCATTGGAAGCCTTATCCCTGCTTCTCTCAATATCTCAAAGAAAAATTCCATCAAAAATGCTTCCATGAGAGTCGTAAACGGAACTCCTTCCCTTTGGGCTGCAATAGATATAGCCAGTGGCGACGGTATCATTTCTTGATGATACGTAACAGCCGCCACGTAGATAGATGGCAGCGTCAGTGACATCAGCATTGCCGCAAGCCTCAATATTCTAAAAAGAGTCGATATATAGTACCTTTCGTAATAGTCTTCAGATGACTGGAAAAATTGGACAAAAATCGTAGGCACCACCAGCACCTCAGGAGAACCATCTGAGATGATAGCGACTCTCCCTTCCAAAAGCTCTGCAGCAATCTTGTCTGGCCGCTCAGAATGTTCAATCTGAGGAAATGGTGAAAATGGATTGTCCTCTATCATTTCTTCCAAATACCCGCTGTCTATGATTCCGTCTATGTCGATTTTATTAAGCCTTTTTTTTACTTCCTCAACGACTTCATCTTTCGCTACATCTTTAATGTAAGCTATCGCCACATCTGTCTTGGTGTACTTGCCGATTTTTAATGATTCTATGACAAAATTAGGGTTTTTTATTCTTCTTCTAAGCATGGAAGTATTAACCCTAAGTGTTTCCACAAAAGCCTCTTTTGGTCCTCTCACAACGGCTTCAGTAGTAGACTCAGATACACTTCTCTGCTCCCAACCTCTCGTACTTATCACAATAGATTTGTCCACACCGTCAACAAAAACAGGCGTATCGCCGCTTAAAATGCTTTCTACGACATCACCAAATTTTTCTACTTCCTTTAGATCTGCCGTTGTTATGAAGTAATTTAAAAGGGATTCGTAGACGTTTTTTTTGCTTAAATAATTGCCATCCAATTTTCTGCTTTCCAACGTTATAGGCTCCATTATATTGTTGTTTATAAGCGCCTTATCCACAAGCCCATCCACACAAACCAAAAAGCCTTTTACCCTTTTTTCTCCTATCCTGAATTCTCTAAAAATCACATCGCTGCTTTTGTTTAATAACGTCTTTAGCACATCTATATTTTTATCAATATCATCGTACAACCCCATTTCTTTATAATTTTCCACCAAATAAGTTCTGTCCATAAAAACCATCTCCAAATTTATTATTCCAAAAACACATACAGAATATAATTGGCACATAAATCAAATAATATTCCATGTAGAAACATTTTAAGGAGAAGAACATGTTCAAGAATATATTGAGTTTTGAAGCAACAACAGAAAAAAAGATCTCACCAAAGCAATTCATATACTTGATAGTATCAGTTGTACTGTCTACAGCAACGATATTTTTGCCGTCTATTGTTGCATCAAAAGCTGAACAGGATTCTTGGATGTCTGTAATAATGGCGACAGCATTCAGCATCCCCGTATTTTGCTTATATTACGGCATATCCGCCATATTTAAAGACAAAACCCTATTTTCCTTTTTGGAAGATATTTTTGGAAAAATCATAGGCAAAATAATCGCATCCCTCTACCTTTTATTTTTCATCCACTTAGCTGTGATAATGCTTAGAGAGCTTTTTGAAATCATGAGAAGTGCTTTTATGCCTAAAACACCGCCGATAGTCTTTTCACTAGCATTGATGATTGTAGCATCATACGCTGTCACAAAAGGATTTGTAGCAATTGCCAGAATGAACGAAGTGGTATTTCCTTTTGGGATGGGACTTTTGGCATTCGTCATTTTTTTCTCAATACCTTATGTAAAATTTGAAAATTTCCTCCCCATCTTGGCAAACGGACTATTACCACCCATGAAAGGAGCTTTGCCACTTATATCGTGGATGCTGGAAAGCGTAATAATATTAGCCATATTCCCACACATATCCGACAGCAAAAAAGTCTTAAAAAGCGGCGTAATATCTCTTGTGTTTATCTCTTTTGCACTTATGCTGGGTGTACTTGCAATAGGAATATTCGGTTCTAAAACCACTGCAGATTTTAAATTCACTGCATTAGAAATGACCCGCACCATAAGGCTTAGCAATTACTTTGCAAGGCTTGATTCTATCATAATGGCTATCTGGGTAGAAGGCATTTTCATGAAAATAACGGTTTTTACCTATATAATAGTGAAGGGATTTTCAGATGTGTTGAACTGCGACGATTACAGATTCGCTGTGCTTCCAATTGCAGCCATAATGATCCCAATGTCTGTATTTGTATCGTCAAATATAGATGAATTGTACAATTTTTTAAAAGACAAATTTTTCTACGAAACAGTCATTTTTGAAGTCATATTGCCTTTGTTTATATTTTTTGTCGCAAAAATAAGAAGGCTGGACAAAAAAACAAATGTCCAGCAAAAAAAGTAATCACACTTTTTCTATGTTTCGCTCGTATATTATCCTAAGCCCTTCCAAAGTCAACATGTCATTTACTGTATTTATAACTTTTGATTCTTGTGCAATCAGCTTCGCAAGGCCACCTGTCGCTACCACATAGGCGTTTTCCGCAAATTCCTTTTTCATCTTAGCGACAATGTAGTCCACCATTCCTGCATGTCCATAAATCAATCCTGACTGCATGCTTTCGACGGTATTTTTGCATATTACCCTCTCGGGCTTTACAAGCTCTATCTTAGGAAGCTTTGCAGTCCTCTGAAAAAGAGCATCAGCAGATATGATAAGTCCTGGTGCAATAGCACCACCTAAATACTCACAGTTTTTAGAGACGGCACAAAAAGTAGTGGCTGTGCCAAAATCTATTATTATGACAGGTCCACCATACAGTTCATAAGCTGCCACAGCATTTACTATTCTGTCTGCACCTACTTCTTTTGGATTGTCGTATTTTATGTTTATACCTGTCTTTATTCCTGGACCTACCACCAATGGATACACATTGAAGTATTTTATAGTCATAGCTTCCAGCGTGTGCATTATAGGAGGCACAACAGAAGATATTATGACGGCATTTATGTCGCTTAAATGCATATTTCGGTATTCAATAAGTTGCTTTATCAATATTCCATATTCATCAGACGTCTTTGACTTGTCTGTTGAGATTCTGAATGAATATAAAAGCCTTTTTCCATCGTAAACACCTAATACGATATTTGTGTTTCCAACATCAAAGACCAACAGCATTTCGATACATTCCTTTCATGCTATATTATAAAGCAGGCGTATAGCCTGCTTTTTTACTTAATATATCTTTTTACAGATTTTACTATGATTGTTGTCAGGATAACTGCGATGACAACTTCAAATATTGTATTTTTAAGCACTACCATAAGCGCGACTTGCACTGTCAAATATTTCTTTAAAACAGCTAATCCAAGCACGCCAACTGTATTTGTAAGAGTTCCCGCAATCGCTGCAACACCAGAACTTTTCGTTAACTTATACGTGTAATAGGCTACGATTCCTATAAGCAGCCTCGGCAGTATCGCTACCACAGGGTCTGCAAATAGCGGGGTATTCTGTCTTATAAAGCTGGATACGCCAAAAATAAGACCTATAAAAGTTCCTACATAAGGTCCTTCTAATATAGAACCTATTATAGTTGGTATGTGCATCGTCGTAGCATTGGCAATGCCTAATGGTATATAACCTAAAGGGGTTGTAGCCATTACAATAGATATGGCTGATAGCATACCAGCAACTGTAATCTGTCTCACACTGAGCTTTGAAGTCATATTTACACCTCCAATCCAGTTCCATTTTGGATACCGGTCGAACCACTGCAATATTTTAATATGTCCAGCTCGCAAGATGCCGGCAAAATAATTCTACCAAAAAAGTAGGTGTATATCAAGCATTGTATCATTTTACGTACAAAAGCACATCTCCTGTATTTACAGAAGCTCCCTTTGAAACATTTATGGATATTACTGTGCCGTCGTAAGGTGATGTGATTTCATTTTCCATCTTCATGGCTTCCAGTATCAAAAGCACATCGCCTTTTTTGACTGCCTGCCCTTGGCTCACTTTGACATCCAGTATAGTACCAGGCATTGGTGCATTGATGGCAGAACCGTCTTTGACTTCATTTTTGACTTCCACCGGTGTACTTTTTGCACTTGTCTTTACCTCATTATTTTTAGTAGCAGTTTCTTCTGGCGATTTTTCCTCGCCTGCGATATCTTTTACTTCTTCCACTTCCACATCATACTTTTTACCATTGACAGTCACTATAAATTTTTTCATTTCCATCCTCCTCATCTATCTCATCTGACTGTAAAGGCCAGCTTTTCTCCATTCCGGCATATTTGATTCGGTTCTCTTTATTGATTTTATGCGAAAATTCTTTCCATACTGACCAAACGCCGCATAAATCGCAGCTTCAATGACAGCAACAATTTCTTCATTTATCTCTTCCATTCTTTCACTTCCCTTTAAATGCGATTTTACACAGGAAAATTGCCATGCTTTTTGCTTGGCCTTGCTTCCCTTTTGCTCATAAGCATATCAAAAGCTGAGATGAGGCGGGGTCTCGTCTCTTGTGGCAAAACTACATCATCTACATATCCTCTGGCTGCAGCCCTGTATGGATTTGCAAAATTCTCCCTGTACTCATTTATCTTCTCATTTCTTTTAGCGACAGGATCATCAGACGATTTTATCTCATTTTTAAAAACAATATTTGCCGCTCCATCAGGTCCCATGACCGCTATCTCGGCAGTAGGCCATGCCAAAACAAAATCAGCCCCTAAGTCTTTGCTGCACATCGCAAGGTAAGCACCGCCATAAGCTTTCCGCACAATAAGAGTCACTTTTGGCACCGTAGCTTCAGAGTAAGCGTACAACATCTTAGCGCCATGGCGTATTATTCCACCGTACTCTTGATTCGTGCCAGGCAAAAATCCAGGAACATCCACTATATTGAGAAGTGGGATGTTAAAAGCATCGCAAAACCTTATAAACCTTGATGCCTTGTCAGATGCATTGATGTCAAGACATCCAGCCAAAACTTTAGGCTGATTTGCTATTATCCCTACTGTCCTTCCATTAAGCCTTGCAAATGCTGTTATTATGTTTTGCGCATACATTGATTGTGACTCAAAATACACCCCTTCGTCTACAACTTCGGAAATGACCTCTTTCATATCATAAGGCTTATTAGGACTATCTGGTATTATCTCCACAAGCCTATCGGACAATCTGTTTATGTCATCATCGGTTACCATTTGCGGAGGATCTTCCAAATTGTTTGATGGAAGATAACTTAAAAGCTTTCTCACCATCTCCAAACACTCTTCGTCGTTTTCAGCTCTAAAATGCGCCACACCGCTTTTTGTGCTGTGAGTAATAGAACCACCAAGTTCCTCTGCAGAGACATCTTCCCCTGTCACAGCTTTTATGACCTGCGGTCCAGTTATAAACATCTGGCTTGTCTTGTCTACCATGAATATAAAGTCAGTAAGAGCAGGCGAATAAACTGCACCTCCTGCGCTGGGTCCCATTATCACCGATATTTGCGGTATCACACCTGATGCCAACGTGTTTCTGAAAAATATGTTGCCATATCCTGATAAAGCGTCGACACCCTCTTGTATTCTGGCACCTCCGGAATCATTTAATCCAATGAGTGGCGCTCCCATCTTTAAAGCCATATCCATTATCTTTGTGATTTTTTTAGCATGATACTCACCTAATGATCCTCCTAAGACCGTAAAATCCTGTGCATACACGTAAACAAGCCTTCCATCTATCGTCCCATACCCTGTCACTACGCCTTCGCCAGGTATCCTTTGCTTTTCCATGCCAAAGTCAATACATCTGTGCTCAACATACGCATCTATTTCCACAAAGCTATCCTCATCTAAAAGCTTGTATATCCTTTCTCTTGCAGTAAGCTTTCCCTTTTGGTGTTGTTTCTCTACTTTGTCCAAACCACCACCTTCTAAAACCATCTCTCTTCTTCTAAGAAGGTCTTCAATCTTATCATCTATTGACATCAATTTACCTCCTTTGTATGTTACTAACTTCTAATATATCATATTATGACCTAATAATAAATATTATTTTAAGTTAATCTTAAAAATATTTAAAAGCGGATGAAAGAAGTTTTTTCTCAAATCCGCTTTTTATATAATTCTATTTCATTAAAGCCTCTATACTTCCAGACACTTCTTTTACAACATCATCAAGTCCAAAATATCCCTTTTGCATTTTAAGCTTTGACAAAAGCCTTAAATACTGTTTTAAAGTCCCCATAATGACCACATGAGAGCTTTCTATACTCATGTTTACGCAGCCTCTCTCTACTGCCGCTTCTCCGCCTAAAGCTAACATTTCCTGTTTTATGATATTTGCAGCAGCTGGATGGACGTCATAAAGCTTTACGACGCAAAACACGGCTTTCGAAGCCATCATGGATACAGAAATGTCTTCAATGTGAAGCTTTTTCAATTCATCTTTAGCCTGACTTAAATTTTGTATACTAAGCATCTCACTTTTCATATCAAAATAAACCCTTAATATTGCCCTCCTCATCTATATCCATCTTTTCTGCCGCAGGCGATTTAGGAAGCCCTGGCATCGTCAAAATATCACCTGTCATTGCAACGACAAATCCGGCTCCAGCAGATATGTTTAAACTTTTTACAGTAATGTTAAATCCCTTAGGTCTTCCTAAAAGCTTTGGATCATCTGACAGTGAATACTGAGTCTTGGCAACACATACAGGAAGATAGCTAAGTCCCAATTTTTCTATGTTTTTAAGGTCTTTTACAGCTTCTTTAGTAAACTCCACATCATCCGCGCCGTAAATCTCCCTTGCTATAGTTCTTATCTTATCTTCAATAGATGTGTCCAGTTCATATATTGGCTTAAAATCAGACTCTTTTTCACATGCATCAATTACTTTTTCTGCCAGCTCAATGCCGCCTTCGCCGCCTTTTTCCCAAACTTCTGCCAAAGCCACCTCTACACCTAAATCATTGCAATATCTTTTCACAAACTGAATTTCCCTATCCGTATCGTGCGTAAACTTGTTGATAGCAACGACTACTGGTATTCCATACTTTTGTACATTTTCTATCTGCTTTCCAAGGTTCTCTATGCCTTTTTCAAGTGCATCAATGTTTTCTTTTGATAACTCTTCCTTTTTAAGGCCACCGTGCATCTTAAGAGCCCTTATGGTCGCCACAACTACAGCGGCGTTTGGCTTTAATCCTCCATACCTGCATTTTATATCAAAAAACTTTTCTGCACCTAAGTCAGCCCCAAAACCGGCTTCTGTCACAAGGTAATCTGCCAGCTTTAATCCATATCGTGTCGCTATTATGCTGTTGCATCCATGGGCAATATTTGCAAACGGACCACCATGTATGAATGCAGGCACATTTTCCAAAGTCTGTACCAGATTAGGCTTAATAGCATCTTTAAGCAAAAGTGCCATTGCGCCATCGGCTTTTAAATCTTTGGCCGTGACAGGATTGTCATCCTTGTCGTAGCCTATTATGATCTTGCCTAATCTTTCTTTTAAATCTTTAAAATCTGTGGCAAGGCACAAGATTGCCATTATCTCAGATGCCACAGTTATTATGAAGCCATCCTGCCTTGGATATCCATTTACTTTCCCTCCAAGCCCTACGACAATTTCTCTTAAGGCCCTGTCATTCATATCGATGGCACGCTTCCATGTAATGCGCCTTACGTCGATATTTAGTTCATTTCCTTGATGTATGTGATTGTCTATCATTGCAGATAACAGATTGTGGGCAGAACCTATTGCATGCATATCACCTGTAAAATGCAAATTTATATCTTCCATAGGCACAACTTGCGAATATCCACCACCAGCAGCACCGCCCTTTATTCCCATACAAGGACCTAATGACGGCTCTCTTAAGGCTATTGCAACCTTCTTTTTAAGCTTATTTAAAGCTTGTCCTAAGCCTACTGTTACAGTGGATTTTCCTTCGCCTGCAGGTGTAGGGTTGATAGACGTAACCAAAATGAGCTTCCCATCTTTTCTGTCTTTTATCTTCTCCCAAAGCTTTTGTGAGATTTTTGCCTTGTAATTCCCGTAAAGCTCCAGATAATCTTCATCTATTCCTATCTTCTCGCCTATATCGGCTATATGCTTCATTTTGGCTTCTTGCGCAATTTCAATGTCTGTTTTCAAACTAATCCCCCCAGTCATTATTTTTTAAGCTCCAAGTATATATTCACAATCGTCCCAGTACCTTTTTTGCTGAATATCTTTAAGTCGCCGCCGTACTTGTTGAGAATGTTTTTGCTAATAGATAGCCCCAAACCTGTACCGTCTTTCTTTGTGGTAAATAAAGGCACCATAACTTTTTTAAGGGTTTCTCTGTCTATTCCACCGCCGTTATCTGCTATCTTTATTATAACCCTATTTGTGTAAGAATTAAATCTGGTTGTTATCCATATCTTGCCTCCAGAGCCGATAGCCTGAAAAGAATTCTGAAAAACATTTAATAACACTTGTTTTAGTTGGTTGTTGTCTATCTTCACCATTGGAACTTGTCTCAATTTTTTTATTATCTCGATTTGCCTATGTTTTGCTTCCGCTTCAATTAAGATCATGTACTTTTCAATAAGCTCGTTTAGGTCAATACCTTCATCAGGGCTATTTCTAACCACGCCTAAATAGCTCATCACCAAATCTATTATTCTATCTGATTCGCTTATGATGGTGTCAAAAAAAGAAGCATTCGCTTTGTCTTTAAGCTGCATAAGCTGTAAAAATCCTTTTATAGATGTGATGGAATTTTTTATCTCGTGGATCAACGACACAGCCAAGCTTCCCATCAAGTTAAATTTTTCACTTCTTTCGATGATCTCTCCGAATTTCAGCTTTTCTGTAACGTCTTTTACGATGATGCATAAAAAGTTATCGTCGTAAGTATCTGCTACCTCCATAGACAAAAAACGTCCACTGTCTTTTAAATTGTAAACAGCGATCTTATTGCTTACTATTTCATCAAAGTTTATCTTTTCATCTAATGATTTCAGCACTTTTTCTGCATTTTTCCGGTAAGCCTTTTTATAGTCTAAACACATAAGCTGGCAAGCAGCCTTGTTTATATACTCTATGCGCCTTTTCTTATCCATAAGCAAAATACCCGTATCCACCATGTCCACAAGCTTAAACCTATTGTACAAAAGATCCAAATACACGTTTACGTCTCGCATAGAATCTAACTCACTTTTTACAAAATTAAGCGTGGAAATGATGCAAAGTTTTCTCCCATCGTCAGAATTCAAAAAATTGTCCACCATCTTAAATCTCAATGTAAAACCATATCTGGAATTCAAAGTAATATCATATATGTTTTCATCCACTTTCTTAGCTTCATTAAGAAAGAAGTTTTTAAAAAAGAAATCGTAATTTCCCCCTATATCATCGTGATTAAATCCCAATAATCTTAGAAGAACTTTGTTTATATATATCACTTCACCGTCAAAATTTTTTAAAATAGTAAACCCTTTTAGTCCATCGACTAAGTCAAATATCCAATTGTAGTTAGGCTCCTTCGATGACCTTATCATTTTGTCCATGATAATTCCTCTTTTCTTTAGTATAAGTTTTAAGGCAACATTTATATATTTTGACATAATTGTCAAAAATCCTTCTTATTTTGACAAACTTTTTCGATATTTTATAAAAAATTTATTATTTTTATATATATGTGGCAAAGCGTAAAAAATAAGCCTTATGCCTTTATCGCAAGACATAAGACTTCACACAATATTACCAAACTTTTATGTAATTATCTCCTTTTTTCAAAAGCGCAATTGGACCTATTGAACTATTTCCCGGCTTTTTTGCGTCTAAATAGTCAGTGTCTAACACCAGCTCTTTGCCATCTGGACTTTCATACTCCGCATCCACAATCCGCACTCTTTCCAACGTCTTTGTCGAATGGATATCGCCTACAATATTTTCAAATTCATCTGGCAATTGCAGTGAAAGGTAAACTTCATCTCCTTCAGCAATGATGGTAAGTTTCGGGTCGAAGTCCTTTTTAACAAGATTGTCTTTTTCTCTTTCAAATGGCTCTGCACCATTGAAGTATGCATTTTTATTGATGTAGACCGGTTGTTCCACTCGCTCAAACCTTTCTAAATCGCCAGGCACTTCATTTACCTTTTCAATGTACTCCTCTAAAGATGTTGTATAGTTGTTGTAATGAGAAGTTCCCACATTTTCTAATCCATCTTTTCCTATGAAGATATTGTTGTAGAATCGATCATCTCCCCCGTATACAAATGCGAATCCCGCAACTTTAGTGCTGTGTGGAAGATGGTACTGAGTCGAGCGATTTAACACTTTTTTCTGATTCATCTTGCCTGCTATTAAATTGTTTATATACGCTCCGCCTTGTGACATGTTGTCTATAGCGTATTCGGAGGCCAAAATATTATGGTCAACCACATACGGCCCATGACTCACCTCAACAAACATATCCCTGTTATTATGGTAAAACAAGTTTTTGCTGACTCTTGTCCCTTGTGCTTCCCAATCCAGCCATAATCCTAATGAGCAATCGTGAATGCGGTTATGATGAATCTGAACATCTATAGCCGCATGTAGCTTAATCCCCGCTATCTCATGGCCGTAGAATTCCCTTTTCAATGCGATGTTGTAAATATGGTTATTGTAAATTTCACTAAAGACACATCCTAAGTGTCCAACAATCGCATTTTGCCCGCAATCATAGATTGTATTATTTCTAATGATATGTGAACCTATCTTTTCTTTAGACCAACCGCTCCTCTCAGCATTAAAGACAGCTTCTAATTGATACTGATACCCAGGCTTGTCTTTCCGTATTGAACGATAATTATTGCCTGTTGTGGCTTCTTTGCCGATGCTTATTGCGCTGCATTTAGCATCATGTATGATATTATCCTCGATTATCCACCCTTTGCTCCAGTTAGGGCCTATAAGTCCCGGCTGATCTGCTGTGGGAGGTGCCCATGGTGTTGCCGCATGTGCCATCTCGAACCCTTTGACTGTAATATAGTCTATGCCTGTTTCGACAGGATAAAAACACGATCTCCTGACGTTTATCTCCACAAATTCTTCGTTGGGATCAGCACCTTGAAAATTAGCGTAAATCGTCGTCTTTTCTGAATCTACCTCAGCGTACCAAACGTACTTCGTTTGTTCTACATTGTTAACAGGTACAATCTTTTGAGTCCAGTGATCGAGGACTTCTGTCCTAACTTGTGGATTAAAAAGATCTTCATAATTTGTGACTTCATAAAACGACATGCCATTTAAGTATACATCCCCTAAGTGTTTTTTCTCATCAACTGTAAGCAGCCAATCTCCAAAAATTTCTTCTTTGTATGGATTGAATTCCCCAAAGAAAGAATTGGGCAACTGACATTTCCATACGTCTCCTTCTACATGCTGCCAGCTTTGAATCCTCTCTGAACCTTTTATTATTACTCTTTCGCCTTCTGCCGCCTTGTATGTAATCCTTCTTTTGTCGCTTAGCCCTTTATACTTTGGTTTAACCCATTCCCGATATACTCCTTCATGGACTATAATTGTGTCGCCAGCCATTGCAACAGACGCAGCCTTATTTATAGTCAAAAACGGATCTTTAAGCGTTCCTTTCCCTTCATCTGAACCAGTCTTAGCCACATGGTATTCCATTTCTAAAACCCCTCCTCTTTAAACGATTAATTCTATTTTAAGCAAATGCCTGTTGATATCGCTATGCAAAAAGTAGTATACTTTAAGACAATATTAGTGTTTTTTTAGGAGGGACTCTTATGGTCTTTTTTCAAAAGCATGGTGTAAATGAAAAAGATCTCTTCCGCTTTTTTTCACTTAGAAATTATCAATTTCCATATCATTTTCATAGAGCGTGCGAACTTATATACTTAAATGACGGCCAATTATCTGTCTCAATAGACAAAAAAGAATACACACTTAATAAAAATGATTTAGCCTTTGTCTTTCCTAATCAAATGCATGAATTTAAGACGATTGATTGCTCTGACATCACAATCATTTTGTTTTCTCCAGAACTTATCGGAGATTTCTACATGAATTACAAAGGCATGATCCCTGAAGATAACATACTGCACTTGGATAACATCATAAATTTCAATAAGCTTGATTCCATATACGGTAAAAAAAGCTTTTTATATTCACTGTGCGATATGTTAGTAAACCATACCTCATTCATTCCCTCAAAACAATCGACTAAGACAAAAGTTCTATACAAGATGCTGCTTTTTATTGAGCAGAACTATTCAAATGACTGTACATTAAAAAAGGCTGCAAAATACCTAAATTACGATTATCCATATTTATCAAAACTATTTATCCAGCAAATGGGCATGACTTTTACAGAATATCTAAACAACTATCGCATTTCGCAATCCTGCTACATGTTAAAAAACAGCAATCTTTCTGTAAGCGAAATCGCATTCAATTGTGGATACAGCAATTTGCGGACATTTCACAGAAACTTCAGGAAGATGACAAATATGTCCCCGAAAGAATACAGAGAATTAGATTAATCGCAAAAGCAATATCACACTATATCTTGAAAAATTTGAAATCTCATTCATGAAACTAAAAAAAGACATACAAAGTAAATTGTATGTCTTTTAAGTTATGCTTCTTCGCTCTGATTCGTCTCATCTACATTTTCGCCATTAAAATACTTTTCAAATTCCTCTGCGTTAAGTTTCTCTTTCGTCATCAAAGCCTGTGCAATTCTATGAAGCTTATCTATATTCTCTTTCAACAGTGTCTCAGCCTTGTTGTAGCATTCATCAATGATCCTCTTCATCTCTTTGTCAATGTCGTACTGAACTTCTTCGCTGTAATTGCGCGTCCTACCTAAATCTCTTCCAATAAATATTTCGTCGTTGTCTGTACCGAAAGTCATAGGACCCAATTTTTCGCTCATGCCATACTCTGTAACCATCTTTCTCGCTATGTTTGTGGCTCTTTCTATGTCATTTTGTGCACCTGTAGATATATCATTCAAGACAAGGCTCTCAGCTACGCGTCCTCCCAAAAGGTGGACAATCTCGTCCATCATCTCAGACTTTGACATGTAGTACTTGTCTTCTTCAGGAAGCAGCATGGTGTAACCGCCTGCTCTTCCTCTTGGAATGATCGTCACTTCGTGAACAGGAGGCGTATTCGGAAGGAGTTTTGCAACAACCGCATGACCTGCCTCGTGATACGATACGAGTTTTTTGTCTCTTTCAGATATTACTCTGCTTCTCTTTTCAGGACCTGCTATAACTCTTGTAATAGCTTCTTCCAGCTCTACCATAGTTATCTGCTTCATGCCTTTTCTGGCAGTCAAAAGTGCAGCTTCGTTCATGAGATTCTCAATATCAGCTCCTGTAAATCCAGGCGTCCTTCTCGCCAAAACTTTCAGTGACACATCAGGTGCAAGAGGCTTGTTTCTGGAATGTACCTTTAAGATCTCTTCTCTTCCTTTGATGTCTGGAACACCTACAGTAACATGCCTGTCAAATCGCCCAGGCCTTAAAAGAGCAGGGTCAAGGATGTCTGGCCTATTTGTAGCAGCTATGACTATGATGCCTTCATTTACACTGAAACCATCCATCTCAACCAACAACTGGTTTAATGTTTGCTCTCTTTCGTCATGTCCACCGCCTAATCCTGCGCCTCTATGGCGACCAACAGCGTCAATTTCATCTATGAAAATTATACAAGGAGAATTTTTCTTGGCTTGTTCAAAAAGATCCCTAACCCTTGATGCACCGACACCTACAAACATCTCCACAAAGTCAGAACCGCTTATGCTGAAAAATGGAACTCCAGCTTCACCAGCCACAGCCTTTGCAAGTAAAGTTTTACCTGTTCCAGGAGGTCCTACTAAGAGAACGCCTTTAGGTATACGAGCGCCTAAATCTAAGAATTTCTTGGGGAATTTCAAAAACTCTACTATTTCCTGCAGCTCTTCCTTTTCCTCATCTGCACCAGCTACGTCATTAAAAGTGACTCTCCGCTTATCGTCTGTTACCATCTTAGCACGGCTTTTTCCAAAAGACATGACTCTATTGCCACCACCGCCTTGTGCTTGCTGCATAAACACATACCATAGCACTACCAACACAGCCACCATAAATAGCGTTGGTAAAAGTGAATACCACCAAGGAGCTCCTTGAGGCGGTTCACTCTTGACGACAAGTTTATTGTCCTTAATGTAAGGCGTCAAGAAATTCATAAACGACGTCACATCAGGCACATTGCTGCTAAACTGTGTGCCGTCTTTTAAAGTACCTGTAATGCTTGTGCCGGAAATAGTCATCTCTGAAACATTGTTTTTGATAATCTGGCTGTACAGTTCAGTAACGTCGATAGCCGCAGGTTGTTTAATATTATCAGTATACAATTGTACCATTGCATATAATGCGATAATTATCAGTATCCATATAACGATACCTCTGATCGTTTTATTCAAATATGGCCCTCCCTTCAAAGCCGTATCACTTAATTTATAATAACATATACCATATAAAAAAACAAATTTTAGCTGTACATTTCAGGTTTCAAAACGCCTATAAAAGGAAGGTTTCTGTACTTTTCATCAAAGTCTAATCCATAACCAACGACAAACTTATCCGGTATCTTAAATCCCACATAGTCGACTTTTACAGATGCTTCTCTTCTCTCCGGTTTGTCTAATATTGTGCATATTTTCAAGCTTTTTGGTTTCCTCCCAAGTAGGGTTTCCCTCAAGTAAGACAGAGTCAAACCGCTATCAATTATATCCTCCACAATCAGGACATCTTTGCCTTCTATGCTTATATCAAGGTCTTTAATTATCTTTACTATTCCTGATGAATGTGTTGAGCTTCCATAGCTGGAAACAGCCATAAAATCAAGTGATAAAGGCAAATCTATGTTTCTTGACAAATCAGCCATAAACATTAAAGCACCTTTTAAGACTCCTACCAGCATTAAATTTTTCCCTTCGTAGTCCTTCGTAATCTGCCTCCCAAGCTCTTTTATCTTTTCTTTAAGCTCTTCTTCTGTGATCAAAATTTCATCGATGTCTTTTGATAAATTTTCCATCAAATTTCCTCCTTAATCTTGTTCAATATACTCTATAGACAATATTTTTTTTGTGCTATCACGTACTTTGTACTTTTCAGAAATTCTATATCCCACAATCCACAAAATAGTGTTGCCAATAGCTAATAATGGTATCTTATCCCTCTCCTCTCTTGGGATTTTCTCATCGATAAAATACTTTTTAAGTGTCTTTGTCCCTCTCATGTTTAAAGGCAAGATGCAATCTCCAATTCTCCTATGCCTTACGACTACATCGCCATCAATCAAATCAGCATCGAAAAACTTACGGTATCTACCTAAATTAAGGCTTTCTATTGATTCTCTATCTATTATCTCCGCCTTATATACTCCTAAACATCCACCATCTGTTATACCGGGAATATTAAGCTTAACTTCACTAAAATCTCGCTTTTCATAAAAGTTTCTCTTTCTGAATATAAGATTATTATAACTTTTTATAACTTCAATTTCAAAGGGTAAATCAATTTTTGACGATGTCTGCTTGTCCATGATATCTAACACATCTTCCACGTGCTTAAACGCTAGCTGATTAAAATCTCCCTTTAGTTTCTTATACGCCAATCTAATGACTCTTCTTTTTATGGAACTGTGTAATTTTTTTATCCCATCAATGTCAAGTTTAACATTTCCATTGTCAATGTCAGCAATCTCATTAAATATTTTTTCAGATTCACGGCTTAAATAGTCTTCATCATCAAGTACGATCTGTGATGTTCTGTACAAATTTTCGACCATGTCTATATCAAAATATTCTTCAATAAATGGTATCAATTTTAGCCTTATTCGGTTTCTTCTATACGCATCTTCTTTATTTGTCACATCTTCTACAAACTCTAAATTCTTCGAATTAAGGTAGTCAATTATCTCACGCCTTTTCGTCTGTATAAGAGGTCTTATGATGCATCCATTAACAGGCTTTATGCCCACAAGTCCAGTTGTACCAGCACCTCTTAAGATGTTTAAGAGAACCGTTTCGGCTACGTCATTTTTGTTGTGGGCAATGGCAATTTTGTTTCCACCAACTTCTTTAAGCACTTTATTAAAAGCACTGTACCTTATTTCTCTTCCGGCAGCCTCCTCTGATAATCCCTTTTCTTCAGCATATCTTCTCACGTCTTCCTTAAATAAAAAAAATGGGATATTTATTCCCTTGCAGAACTTCTCAACGAACAACGCATCACTATCTGCATCGGCTCCCCTCAGCATGTGATTTACATGAACCACAAAAAGCTTAAGCTTATACCTTTCTTTTATCTCTAAAAGCAAATTAAGAAGGCAAATAGAATCAGGGCCTCCAGATACTCCTACCACGATTTTATCGCCTTTTTCTATCATTTTGTATTCTTTTATCGTCTTTTCAAAGCTATCTATCATATATATCCCCTACACCGCTAAAATCATAAGTAAAATGAATATCATACCCATTATGAAAAGAATGTAATTTAAATACATTGACGCCTTTTCACTAAAACAGCCATTTTTAAAATTGACATACAGTTTATTTATATCGTACGTGCCATTAAGCGCCTTCATTATGGCAATATAAAATTTTCCAAGCCTTGCTCTTGATTGCTTTAACACTTCTCCTATCGTGTGGTAATCATGTCTAAATGTCTTGCCCATTACAAGACATACAAAAAGCATCCCTGCTTCAAACGACAGATACCCTGAATCCGCTTTTCTTAAGCCCACTTTCCAACTGGCTCTGTCAAATTCAGGTGTAAATTCTTTTACGGTATCATCTTTAGAAGATGTTGAGCCATAGTCAATAAGCACTATACGCTTTTTTACCTCATCTATCATAACATTGGATGGTTTTAAATCTGTGTAAAAAATGCCTAATCGCTTTAATCTAAGCAAAACATCTAAAATTTCAGTAAGTATGTATGAAGCATTCTCCAAATCAATACCTGATTTAATCAATCTATCAAGGCTATATCCCTCTATGTACTCCAAAACTATATAATGATACATTTTATTATACAATAATACATCATCTAAATCAAATACGTGTGGAGCAAAATCGCAATTTTTCAATGATGTCAACACTTTGTGCTCTCTCGTGATGCTTATTAAATCTTCACTTATCTTAAGCGCATATTTTAAATTTTCCTCGTCGTGCACAAGGTATACGTTGGCTACACCGCCATGACCAATTTTTTTCTCGACTACGTATTTCCGTCTATTGTGTATGCCTGTCAAAACATAGCCATTCTCAAGCATTAACCGATACCTCTTATAGATTCAACTTCTGTGTCAAAAAGCGATGTAGCCAGCTTTATCGCATGGTAAGTAGGGGTATTTCCACCTGCCTTTAAGTTCTTAAGATGAGCTTCTATATCATTTATCTTCGATGTAAATGGACATATAACCTTCGCATAAACATCATTGCCATATGGAAATCCTATTAGGCAAAACTGGCTTTTGCCCTTTCTCACTTTCATGGTGCTTAGAAGATCCATTACTCCATTCACTGCTTTTTTCAATTTTCTTGCCATACTTCCACTTAAGTCCAGCAAAATTGCGCATCTTACATCTGAAATATCAAGAAGTTTATCGATGTATTCTACGATTTGAGACCGCAATACAGGATGAAGTCCTTCTATATTTTTCCCTATGAGTTTCATCAATTCGCTATCTAAGGTATCGTACAAAGTTTTTTCGGCTGATTTTTGCGTCACCATCGATAAAGACCTTATAAAGTCATCTGAATAAATTATGTCATACACCCCACCACCGGAACTTGCAATATCTTTTATCTCTTTTATAGACAGCTTTCCGTCGTCAACGATACCTATAGAACTTACTCGAATTCCCTTCCTATACGCCAAAAAAGCTGCATCTGCTGGATTCCCACCGACATTTGATTTGCCGTCTGTAACGACGATTATCTGTTTTATCAAAATCTCCAAAATCAAATCCCTCCATAAGATTTTTTATTATTTTTGCCATCTTATGGAAGGATTATTCAGCTTACAATCGCTTTTTCCAAACTTTTACCGTAAGCACTGTCATGTCGTCTTTAGGCTTGTTTTCACAAAGCTCAAGGCATTTCTTCATTATAGCTTCAGCCATGTCCTGAGGATCCTTTAAATCAAGGTTTCTTAAAAATCTTGCCATGCTTTCTTCTTTGTTACCATCAAAGCAGTCTAATACCCCGTCTGTCGTCAAAATCACAAAGTCACCGTCTTTTAACTTCCTATCGTGAATATCTGCATCGACGTCTTCCAAAATACCGATAGGCAATGAACTGGATTCAATCACATCCACATCTTTTCCGCTCTTTATAAATGTGGCTGAGGCGCCGATCTTTATAAACTCTGCATCTCCCGTAAACAAATCTATAAACGATATGTCAACTGTCGAGAACATCTCCTCAGCTGACCTTAATGCCAGAATAGAATTTATAGTTTGTACAACCAAGCCTTTATCGAATCCCGCCTCAATGAATCTTTCCAGCAAGGATATTGTCGTACTGCTTTCAGAAGCTGCTCTTAAGCCAAAACCCATACCATCGCTTAAAGCCGCCATGTACTTTCCGCCTTCCAGTTCCATGAAAGAGTATGTGTCACCAGATATTTTATTGGCGCTTTTACTGATTTTGCTAATGCCTGTGGATACTTGATAGCTTTCAGCTCTTGTAAGAGTCAAGCTGCACCGCCCTTTATTATTTATAGAACACAAAGTATTTTTCCGCTCGTACTTCTCCCCCATAATCTCTGATACAGCCGGAATAATTTTTTTCTCGCATTCTTTAGCTGCATAACAGGCTTTCTTGTATATCTTTATCACCACATTTCCGTCTCCAGCATCGTAAACTATAGCATCGTCTACAGGTATCCCTCTTTTATCCAATTCTACAAGCAGATACTGTTCAAGATCATCTTTGAAAGTGATGTCCATGCTTATATCGTCAGCCATGTTTGATATAACTGAGGAAATGCCTTTTAATTGGTTTGAAACAATATTCTTGGCATCTTTAAGCCTTTCCCTCCACTGCATGTTTATCTTGTAAATCATGAGATTATGCCTCGTACAATTAAGAAGCTCAGGAAACCTTATGCACTTTTTATAAAGCTTGTTGCTTTCAACATTCCCTGTTCCTTCCAGGCTTTCTACTAAATCAAACATGCTTTTATATGTAAAATAAAAATCTTTATCCCAGCACATTTTGTACATAGCACAATCAGTACATGTCTTATTGGCTATTTCTTCAAAAAGATATGATATATCCTTGTGATCTAAGATCTTCTCATTGGCCTTTTTAAAGCTTTTCCCTAACTCGTCGAACACTTCGGCATACTCTTTTAATTTATCAGTCACCACTTCTTTAAGTTTTACACTGTAGTTTCGCTGTAACAAGTTTTTATCGCCTTTTACAATTGACACAAGATGATCTAACCTCTTTTTAGGAACAGATAAAAACACTAAAGAAGCTAAAGCAAAATCGTAAGGACTGATGATCATATTTGCAAATGCATTGACATAAAATGTCATAATAGCAGCAGCAGTAAAAAATCCCAATGTAATTCCCAATCTGCCAAGTTTTTTCATACTTCCAGACAAAAGTCCTGTAAACCCGTATAATCCTACAGATGTAGGAGTATTTGTAAGAGCAAGGCTTCCAATAAGACCAATGGTAGTTCCTACGCTGGCACCCGTGCCTACACCACCTATGTACGAACTCATCAGTATAGTAAGTATGCCAAATGAGCTATTTAAGTTAAATCTCCACACCTTTATATTATCAAGGCCTAAGATAAAAATACTTAACAATATACACAATGATATGATTTCTTCGTTTGATATGACTTTTCTGTTTGAGCTACCCAAGAGTAAAATTGCCTGATTAAATATGAATACCATTAACATGGCTATGACAGATTCGTAAATAGACGTCATTACGTCAAACAGCAAAAATCCATACGCTTTGCTGTAGATGAGGTCTACTAAAAGCAGCGAGAAAAATGTTATCAACGCCACTTTAAAAATATTTTTGCTTTTAACTTTTAATAGATGCTCAAAAGCCAATATCAAAACCAAAACGATTAGATATTTGATGCTATTGATACCGGGTAAAGACAATACTCCAAGGTAGACTCCAATTCCTGACAAAAAGTACTTTCTCTTTTGCATTAAGAGAGATGCAAAATACGCCACACCAAACGGAATAAGGTTGTCCATTATTTGTGCACGACCTATGACAAAACCTATCAATGCAAAAATTAAAGCATTGAATATAAATTTTACATTGTCTTTTTGCAATTTTTCATTGCTTTCTTTTCTTCCTATCCTTGAGTAAGGAAGAATATCAGCACTCTGCATATTTACCACCACCATTTTTTTTGATATGATTATAACATCCAATATAAGGTAAAATTTGTAAATATATGGTGGTAGCTTAAATTTTTTTGACGACATTTTATATAAATAAAATAAAAAAAGCTACAATTTTGTAGCTTCCTTCGTAATATTCAAATTTGGTGACCCCGACGGGATTCGAACCCATGTTACCGCCGTGAAAGGGCGATGTCTTAACCACTTGACCACGGGGCCTAAGACATATCATATTTTATCATATTTTGTAGATTTGTCAACAACCAAATTTATCCTGATTTATTTTACTCCGTAAAATATGTCGATAAATTCTCCTTTAGAAATCTCACCTACAATATTGTGCTTATCTTTAAGGTAATTTACTACATCGTAAATGTCTATCTTTGCTTCATGATGGCTTCCTCTTTGCCTGTGAGATTCGGCAACTCTTTCCTTGCCTACATCGTTAAGCTCTGTTATCAATATCTTGCCGCCTTTTCTCAGTACTCTCACCATCTCGTCAATGGCAATATTATAGTCGCTCATGTGGTGCATTGCATTGTAAGATGCGACAACCTCAAAAGATTCATCAATAAACGGCATACTATGTGCATCACCATGTACAAACAAGATTTTGCCTTCCACATCTTCATTGCTTATGATTTCTTTAGCTTTTTTTAGCGTATCAATATTGTACTCTAATGACACCACATCATAACCGTACCTGGCCAATGCGTAAGCCATACGGGCTCTACCAGTACCTACATCTAATGCAAACACACGTCCTTCACCCAATAGTTCTAAAGCCCGTTTCAAATCTGATTCAATATCAATTGCCAATTGTATCACCTCTATTTATTCTACAGCATATTTATGGCTTTTTTCAACTTATCAGCAACTTCTTCTGCAATTTTAGATAATTTTTCATCATTAGAAGGTAATGCTTTTAAAGGATCAATTGCAGATACCACTACACCGCCATCACTCTTTTCGTACACAATCACATTGCAAGGCAGCAAAAGCCCTACTTCAGGGTCAATGTTTAATACTTCGTAAGCATAAGTGGGATTGCAGGCACCAAGTATGACGTAATTCATCATATCTTTACCTATTTTCTTTTTTATCGTATCTTTCATATCAAGCTCAACTAATATTCCAAATCCTACGCCTTTCAAAACTTCTTTAACCTTTTCCACAGCTTCAGCAAATGAATAAGCCACTTCTTTAGTGATGTCAAGACCCATATTTCACACTCCTTTCTGACTTTTCCAATTTTCTGTACTTGCACATATAATAGCATTCCCTGTTTCTCTTTGAGTAATTACAATCATCTGTCCTTTCAAAAGTTGTAGGAAATTTGACATTCAATTCTTTTTCAAAAAATTCTACTGCTTCTTCTATTGATATCCTTGTACATTTCTTACAACATCTGGCACCACCAGCTTCACCGATGCTTTTAAGGGCACTTGCAACAGCTAAATGTGCCTTAGTCCTTTTAAGAGGTGTAAGAGGTGTAGCTTTGTAAATGACGGAAATAGCAACACCGATTCCAATACCCGCACCACAGGCACCATAATAACCACATGCTCCGCCAGGAATCTCTTTCCCACGGTTTACTGCCTCTAAGATATCGTCGTCAGAAACTTTTCCTGTCAAATTTTTGTAAGCCGTGACTATTGCTGCAGGAACCAATGCATGATGTTCTGGTCCATGCATTGGTATCCTGCTGTCTGACATGATATTTTCCACAATCTCCATAGGGTCTTTAGAATCTGTAGACAGACAATAATCCTTTATGACCTCAATGCCGTCCTTTGCGTGACATTTGTCGCAAACGTAGTGCCCATCCGTACAGTGGGCAAGAGTTAATTCTTCTATACCACAGTATTCGCATCTTTTCAATACTGGCTTTTCTAAATAGATGAGCGGCTTCCCACATATCATGCAATTTTCCATGTACTTTGTCTCGCAGCACTCCATCATTATCTCCTTTCATACTTTTTAAAAGTATGCAAAATCACAGCTCCTGTATATACCTTTCTGCGCTTACAGCAGCAACGGCTCCATCTCCTGCTGCAGTGACAACTTGCCTTATCTTTTTATCTCTTATATCACCAGCAACAAATACGCCTTTCACATTTGTCATTAGATCCTCATCTGCTTTGATGTAGCCATATTGATTTAACTCAAGTATTCCCTTAAATATGTCTGTCTTAGGTGTAAGACCAATGTAGACAAATACGCCATCAACTTCTATATCTTTAAGTTCACCTGTCTTTAAGTTCTTATACGTCAGAGATTTAAGCATTCCATCTCCATTTGCCTTTACAACGTGAGACTCCCAAATAAAGTTTATCTTAGGATTGGTAAAGGCTTTTTCTTGCAGCACATTTGAAGCCTGCAAATTATCGAATTCGTGTATAACCGTTACCTTGTCAGCGATGTTTGCAAGGTACAATGCTTCCTGAATGGCAGAATTGCCTCCACCTATTACAGCCACGTGTTTTCCTTCATACATTGCACCATCGCATATTGCACAATAGTGAATGCCTTTTCCTCTGAATTCAGCTTCTCCTTCTGCAGGAAGCTTTCTTGGCTGCGCTCCCATAGCTATTATAACAGCTTTAGGATAGTATATCTTGTCCTCTGTTCTTACAAATTTCTCATCGTCAGTAAGCTTAATCTCAAATACTTCTTTTAAATCATCAATGATTGCACCAAAGCTTTCTGCCTGTTTTCTCATGTTTTCCGTCAATTTCTTTCCTTCGATCTGACCTTCTGTTCCAGGATAATTTTCTATATAATATGTGTTTGCTGCTTGACCGCCTGTAGTTGCTTCATCTATGACAACCGTCTTCAAGTTTGCCCTTGCTGAGTACAAAGCAGCCGTAAGACCTGCAGGTCCTCCGCCCATTATTAGAACATCGCACTCAACCTTCTCTGGCTCTTTGTCCAAAAGTGAAAAACCTATCACCTTTTCTACTGCCTTGCGAAGATCTGGCTTTGAAATATATCCATTTAATCTCTCACCAGTTTCTTTACCGTCTCTAAAGAACAAAAGTGTAGGGCTTCCTTTTACGCCAAGGCTTAATGCTAAATCTTTATTGCCTTGTCTGTATATTTCAACAAATTCCATGTGATCTTTATATACATCGGCTAATCTATGAAATATCGGTTTTAGTTGGGCACACGGTGGACAATCAGTAGAATAAAAATCTACTACAACTGGCTTTTTAGAATTTAAAACAACCTCTTCAAATTCATTAGCATTGATTTCTCTTACCATAAATACATCCTCCTTAAAATTTTTAATCTTGAATTAATACTTCATCTCTATAATACTCAACACCTAATTCATATAATTTTTTTATGTCTCTACAATCAGGAGATAATATACTGCCATTTCTTTCATTCGCGACGACTCCACAGCCACCGCCGCAAACTAAACTTACAGGGCATTCTTTGCACTGTGGTATATTTAAGACGTTTCTCTCTTTCCACGGCAAAACTTTATCATCAAAAATCCTTCTCTCAGGATAAAAAGTACCTAAGCGATAATCTTTCCTACCGCAGCTTGCAGTACATCCATATATATCGCCGTACAAATCGTAAAGCCATTCTTTTTTGCCAGCAGGACATGTATCAAATGTAGGAGAATACATAGTACCTGAAACAAGCACATTTCTCATGCCTTTAAAATCTGGTTTATGAAATTTTTTAAGTATTGAATACTTTTTAGATAGCTCTACAAATGTAGCCCACTGCTCCACTTGTGACATAAGGCTTTGATGGTTTAAGGAACATTCGAAAAGCTCATAATTCCTGCCTATCTGCGTCTTAAATTTAGTACCATCCAGATCGAGATACCCTTTTTTATCAAGAATTTCTGCCAATTCCGGCAGATAAGAATAATTGTCTTTATCAACCACAACCCTTAAATTCACAGGCATGTCATTCTCGATTAGGCTGTCAATTCCCAATAGAATCTTTTCAAAACTATCTCCACCGCCTAATAGCTTTCTTCGCCTGTTGTGGACTTCCTTAGGCCCATCAAGAGTTACCTGTATTTCTTTCACATTCCCTTTTTTAAGGATGTCTATATACTCTAATACATTGTAACCATTAGTAACTGCAGCTATCTCATAACCGTACAGCTTGCTCTTTTCTACAATGTAATTAATAATGTCTTTTTGAACATCTGTGTCTATAAAAGGCTCTCCACCAAAGAGCGTAATGTACGGCCTTACCTTCTCCAACTTAAACCTATCATTTATATCATCAAAAAAGGCATCTACAGCCTCTTTCGTTATTAAATCTTTCTTTGTTGGTATTCCTCTTTCGTAGCAATAGATGCAAGAAAAATTGCATCCATACGTTGGCACCAGCAATATCTGTGTTGGCGATTCATCCATTATCTCCTTAAATTCTTCATACGCTTCTTTTATCCTTATATCCTCATGCTCTTTTTCTTCATATACATATCCTCTGTCAATGACGTAATCGAGAAAGTCGATGTCGTAAACATCCTTACCTGATTTTATATCATAAAGCTTATCTACCTCATCTTTTGAAGCAATATCTGAACTACCTGATAGCAAATTTAAAATAATAAAGTCATTTTTCTCTTCACTAAAAGGTAGAATCATGTTATACTTACTAAAGTACAATAAAATCACTCCTTAATTTATGCGGTAGAAATTCTACCGCATTTTTTTAGTCATGGCAGCCTACAACAAGCTTCGATGACTTTGAGCAGCATTGTGCAACACTGCTGTTTTGTGTTGTGCAGCAATTTGAATTCTTATTTGTTACAGCTTTCACCTAAATCACCTCCTTTTAATGCAAGATATCTACCTTTTAATACCTTTGATTGTTATACTTGCAACTGGATATCCATTTTTCATGTATTCACGCTTTTTAAGATATTCTATTTCTTTAAAACCTGCATTGTTTATGGCTTTTATATAATCTTCCTCCGGAATAGCTCCGCCGAAGCAGTCAGCCCAAGCTTCAGGGTCATTTACAATCTCATCTGGAAGTCTATCTTTTGACACCACGTCTGAAACAATAAATCTTCCACCAGCTTTAAGAACCCTGTAAATTTCTTTATAAACTCTCTCTTTGTCTTTTGCATGATTTATCACACAATCGCTTATGACAACGTCAAACTTTTCACTTTCAAGTGGTATGCTTTCAACATCTCCTACAACAAACTCAGCATTCTTTATATTAAGCTTCTTTCTGTTTTTTTCAGCTTCTTCGATCATTTTTTCAGTAAGATCGAGACCTACTGCAATTCCTCTTTCACCTATTATCTTTGCAGCATTTAAAACGTCATTTCCTCTGCCACATCCTAAATCAAGCACATTTTCTCCTTCTTTTAAATCTGCCAAAACGATATTCTTGCCGCCACAGCTTAAATTGTCATCTTCTTCAGCTAATTTTTCGTATCTATTTATTATGTTTTCTTTCGCTTCCATCTCGTCACCACCTTTTATTAAATGCATCATATATCCCCTAGATAGGGGGTGGTACTAAATGATAGTATACCACAATAATTTAACAAAGTAAATACAAAACAAAAGAAAGAAAACGCATTTTATAATTAAATCTATTATGTGGAATATTAGAATGTGGAGGTGTTTTTATGAAAATAACGGCCGTATTCCCTACTCAAGGTATGGCAAGCGCATTAGTCGACAGTTTAAAAAAGATGGGTTTCGATCGAAAAGACATGATCATAACAAATATGAAAAAATCTGTGCAGGATATGGATTTTATGGTTGACAATGCTATAGATATAAAGTCAGAAAGAGAAGGCTTAGGTGAAAAAAGACCTTATACGGACTTCTATATTGATGACGCTGACTCCGGAATACTCATTACAGTCGAAGCACCTAAGAAAGAAGTGTCTAAAATAAGAGAGACAATGGAACAATGCGGTGCAACAAACATAATTCAAAAGTGATATAAGGTGGGGATATGCTTCATTTCCCCACTTCATTTCTTTGAGATTTTATTATCATATATGTATTGCACGAAAATTCATCATATAGTATACTATGTACAAATATGGAGGGAGTGTTTATCATGAGTGAACAAAAAGCCATTATATCCGTAATCGGTGTCGACAGAGTAGGAATAATTTATAATGTTTCAAAGTTGTTAGCTGAAAACAACATCAATATCTTAGACATCAGCCAGACGATATTAAAGGACATCTTTACAATGATCATGATAGTTGATATAAAAAATTCTTCAAATGACTTTAACATATTAAAAGAAGAACTTAAAAATTTAGGCGAAAATTTAGGAGTCAAAATCGACATTCAGAAAGAAGACATATTTAGAGCAATGCACAGATTATAGACATGATGTTTTATTGAAAGGAATGATTAAAATGGGCTTTGCTTTTGAAGAAATAGAAGAAACTATAAGGATGGTTCAATCGGAAAAGCTTGATATAAGGACAATAACTATGGGCATAAGTTTAAGAGATTGCTCAGGAGACAATGCAGACACAATTGCTGAAAAGATCTACGATAAAATCACAAAAAAAGCCGAAAATCTCGTAAAGATAGCCGAAGAATTAGAATCTGAATTTGGCATTCCTATTGTCAATAAGCGCATATCTGTGACGCCTATCGCCATCGTTGCAGACAATATTGAAAAAGATGAGTTTATTAAAATAGCTTCGTCACTTGATAGAGCTGCAAAAAATGTAGGGGTAAACTTTATAGGCGGATATTCTGCTTTAGTACATAAAGGATTTACAGATGGAGACCTAAACCTTATAAATTCAATCCCTCAAGTTCTCAGTGAAACAGAAAGAGTTTGTTCATCTGTAAATGTAGCAACGACTAAAGCAGGTATAAACATGGATGCAGTAGCTTTGATGGGAAAAATCATAAAAGATACAGCGTATCGAACAAAAGAAAACGACGGCATAGGTGCTGCAAAGCTTGTAGTATTTTGCAACGCACCAGAAGACAACCCATTCATGGCAGGGGCTTTTCACGGCGTCGGTGAAGGTGAATGCGTCATAAACGTAGGTGTAAGCGGACCAGGTGTGGTATTGGCAGCACTTTCAAAGCTTCCAAAAACCGCCGATTTCGGCCAAATTTCAGAGACAATAAAAAAGACGTCATTTAAGATTACCAGAGCTGGTGAACTCATAGGGCGTCTTGCGGCACAAAGGCTAAACACTTCGTTTGGAATACTCGATCTATCTTTGGCTCCAACGCCAGAAATAGGTGATAGCATAGCAAACATACTTGAATCAATGGGACTTTCAAAATGCGGTTCTCATGGTACAACGGCTGCACTGGCTCTTTTGAACGACGCCGTAAAAAAAGGCGGTGTGATGGCATCATCATACGTTGGAGGTTTAAGTGGTGCATTTATACCTGTAAGTGAAGACGCTGGAATGATAGAAGCTGTTGAAGCAGGCGCCTTATCATTAGAAAAACTTGAAGCCATGACATGTGTATGCTCAGTTGGCCTTGATATGATAGCAATTCCAGGTGACACACCTTATGAGACCATATCAGCCATAATAGCAGACGAAATGGCAATAGGCATGATAAACAAAAAGACAACTGCCGTAAGAATCATCCCAGCACCAGGCAAAAAAGAAGGTGACCATGTAGAATTTGGCGGACTTTTAGGCCATGCACCTGTTATGAAAGTAAACAGCTTTTCACCAAAAGATTTCATAGAAAGAGGCGGAAGAATCCCTGCACCACTTCACAGTTTAAACAATTAGTGATAAGCATGAAATAAATTTTCATCCTTTTTGTGCCACAGTTGTTTATACATTGCCTTTTACATTTGCTTTTTGCTGTATTACGGAGCAAAAAAATTTGAAAAAAGAGATTTGTGATAGTTATAAAATCAATCCCAGCCCTAATGCGATTATCTCAGCTATATTCATCATCAAAAAGTTTTTGACAGACAGTGGAAACGTATCTTTCTTTGTCTGGACTTTGTAAAATTTTCTTATATTTTTATTTACAGGCACAAATGTCAACAATACAATAAGTACCAATAAAGGCAGCACCTTTAAAATCACAAGAGCCACTATGTCGATGTATGAAATATAGTATAAAGCCTTAAATAATTTTAGGGCTTTTTCTTTTCCTATGTATATAGGCAGTGTATAGCGCCTGTTTTCTAAATCGTCCTCAATATCGCATATGTTGTTTGCCAACATGATATTGGCAATCCCCATCACTGCCGGTAACGACATGAAGAAAATTTTTAGTACAACAAGCACATTAAACCATATATTTAAAATGCCATCGCTGTATGTAACATAAGCTATATTTTTGTCGTATACATGGATAAAAACAGATAAAAATACAATTACAAAGCCCATAAAAAATCCCGAAAAAATCTCTCCCAGTGGCATCCTGGATATAGGTATAGGTCCAAATGAATACAAAATACCAACTGCAAATGACATCATGCCGATTAGAAGCACCACTAAGTTTGTACGCAAATACAGTGCAAATCCTGACACAGATGCTACAAGAAGAAGTACAACTATAGTTATTACAACAGTTGTCTCAGATAGATTGTCCCTTACAATTGCATTGTGCTTCTCATAATTATACCCGTAAGTTTTATTTGCCTTTTTATAATCCATATAATTATTAATTGCGGTAGTAACCATGTCAAACGATATTAGGGAAATAAACATAATTAAAAAATTAACAACTTTGATTTCATGAAAAGCATACAATGCATACACAGTCCCCAGCATAAACGGTGTCACGCTGGCAGCCTTCGTCTGTATCTCAACTAATTTTAAAAAGCTCCTTACTGTCATATTATTTCCACTTCCTCCTTTTTCCCTTTTGATTTTATTTTAACATCAAATCACAATTAAAAAAATACCAATATTTCTAATCATCTCAAATTTTTCAATCCATCAACACAATACCCATATCCTTTCCAACTACAATTACGGCATATATCATTCATAATATCTTCAGTCATAAATAACTTTATATTAGTCGCAATCTCGCTATATTTCATGGATTCTCCGGGTCTTATTTGAATGACTTTGAGTACAGCATCATCCATCTCTTTAATGCTATCTCTATGATGTTCATTTTTGCACACGCCAGATAAATTATTGGGACATTTCTCGCAAATGTTATCCACACTATCCACAAGCTTTATCAACACATCATCATCATTTTTAAGCTTTTCAACGACTTTATCCATGTTTTTGATAAATTCCTCATCATATCCCAATCCTTTAAAACCTAACATGCACAAAAGATGATGACCTCTTATAATCATGTAAAAACCCCCTAAAATTTGCATAATAAAATAGTACACAATGATTATACTACATTTTAAGGAGTTGATATTATGATAAGAAAAAGCAAAAAATATTATAAAGAACCTATTGAAAAGCATGAAACAGCCTCATGGGCGAATATTAAAGAAAATGCCAGCAAGGCAAAAGTACCTATCCCAAATGAGATAGAAGTCATAAACGCAAAAGAATGGGTAGATGAAAACGAAAAGTAAAAGTATGGCCTCAGCAACCGAGGCCATACTTTTTAAAGTTGTGAAAGAGACTTGTAGATTTCAAATCTTTCTTTTGCGTCTTTTGAAGACTCATCATACAGCTTTTGCGCCAAATCCGGGAAAAGTGTCTCCAATGATGAATACCTTATTTCGCCTTTTAAGAAGTCTATGTAAGACTCTGTCGGTTCTTTCGAATCCAATGTAAATGGATTTTTCCCTTCGGCTTTAAGCTCCGGATTGTACCTATAAAGGTGCCAATATCCCGCATCAACTGCCTTTTTCTCTTCTTTAATGCTTGTACCCATTCCTGATTTTATACCGTGATTTATACATGGAGAGTAGGCGATTATAAGTGAAGGGCCTTTATACTTTTCAGCTTCAGCAATTGCCCTTATCGTATGATTCATATTTGCACCCAAGGCAATCTGAGCCACATAGACGTATCCATAGCTCATAGCCATCAAACCTAAATCCTTTTTCTTTATTTTTTTGCCGGATGCTGCGAATTTTGCAATAGCCGCTGTAGGTGTAGATTTTGACGACTGACCTCCTGTATTTGAGTAAACTTCAGTATCCAGCACAAGCACATTTACATCTTCTCCAGATGCTAACACATGATCCAGCCCTCCAAAACCTATATCATATGCCCATCCATCACCACCTATTATCCAATGGGACTTCTTGACAAGGTAATCTTTCAGTCTGTATATCTCCTGTACTATTTTATTAGATTTTAAATTTTCACGGCTAATTATATTTATTATTTTGCTTGATGCAAGTTGAGATGCTTCACCATCATCCTTATTGTTTAGCCATTCTACAAAAGCATTTTTCAATTCATCAGGTATCTGTGTTTTAAGCGCTTCAGAGATTAATTCCCCAAGCCTCTGCCTTATCTTATTGTTTGCGAGATATATGCCATATCCGTACTCTGCATTGTCCTCAAAAAGAGAATTTGCCCACGCAGGTCCTTTGCCTAAATCATTAGTTGTATATGGTATTGATGGTGCACTTCCGCCGTATATTGAAGAACACCCTGTAGCATTTGCTATTATCATCCTATCCCCAAACAACTGAGTCAATAGCTTTATGTAAGGAGTCTCTCCGCATCCAGGACACGCTCCATTAAATTCAAAGAGAGGCTTAGAAAACTGGCTGCCTTTCAATGTAGTCTTTTCCATCACATTATCTTTTGGCTTAATCTTTACAGCAAACTCCCAATTGTCAGCTTGATTTTCTATTTCTCCCTCTGCTGGCATCATCACAAGTGCCTTTCCAGGTGCTGGGCACACATCCGCACAGTTGCCACATCCTGTACAGTCTAAGGGACTTACCTGAATGCGATACTGAAACGCTTCAAGCCCTCTACCTACCGCTTTTTTGGTCTCAAAAGTAGGTGGTGCGTTTTTCACCTCTTCATCGTTTAGTAAAAACGGTCTTATAACAGCATGAGGACATACCAATGAACATTGGTTGCACTGTATGCATTTTTCTATCTGCCACTGCGGAATCATTACCGCTATGCCACGTTTCTCGTATGCTGTTGTTCCCAATGGAAATGTACCATCTTCCATGCCTGAAAAAGCACTTACAGGCAGATCATCGCCTTCATTTTTTGCCATAGGTTTTTGTATTTTGGTCAAAAATTCCGGTTCATCCTTGACAAAATCTTCATTTTCGATGGCATTTTCCCATGAAGCAGGAACATTAACTTTTCTTAATGATTCTAAACTTCTGTCAACAGCTTTAATATTCATATCGACTATGTTTTGCCCTTTGCTGCCGTAAGTCTTTTGTATAGATTCTTTTAAGTACCTAATGGCATCTTCAAATGGTATTATATTGATAAGCCTAAAAAACACAGTCTGCATTATCATGTTTATCCTACCGCCTAAGCCTACTTCTCTTGCAATAGATATTGCGTCAATTGTATAGAAATTTATCTTATTTCTTGCAATGTACCTTCTCATAGATGCTGGAAGTTTTTCGTCAAGTTCTGATTCACTCCAAGGGCAGTTTAAGACAAAGGTTCCACCGTTTTTTAGTCCTTTTAAAATGTCGTAGTTGTAAATAAAAGACTTGTTATGGCATGCTATATAATCGGCATGATACACAAGATAGCTGGATTTTATAGGTTTTTGGCCAAATCTCAAATGGGATATGGTAGTTCCTCCAGATTTTTTGCTGTCATACTGAAAATAACCTTGCACATAAAGATTTGTATTATTACCTATTATCTTTATGGCAGATTTATTTGCGCCAACAGTTCCATCTGAGCCCAAGCCATAAAATTTGCAGCTTACAGTTCCCTGCGGCACAGTCTCTATTAATCTACCTGTATCTAAAGATGTCATAGTCACATCATCTTTTATACCTATTGTAAACCTATCTACCGGATTGTATTTTTTAAGGTTCTCATACACTGCTATGATTTGCGACGGCGTCGTATCTTTTGAACCTAAACCGTATCTGCCTCCTACGATTATAGGTTTATCTTGTTTATCAAAAAATGCTTTTACCACATCAAGATATAAAGGCTCACCGATAGAACCAGGCTCTTTTGTCCTGTCTAACACTGCTATTCTTTTGACTGTGCTTGGAATAACATTTAAAAAGTGTTTTTCTGAGAATGGCCTGTAAAGCCTAACTTTTACAAGACCAACTTTCTCGCCTAATCCTGAGAGGTAATCAATCGTTTCCTCAATTGTCTCACATACAGAGCCCATTGCTACTATTACGTATTCAGCATCTTTTGCACCGTAGTAATCAAACAAATGATACTCTCTACCTGTCAGCTCTTTTATTTTTTCCATGTACTCCGCAACTATATCTGGTACCTTTTCATAAAACTTATTTGATGCTTCCCTTCCTTGAAAGTATATATCGGGATTCTGAGCAGTTCCTCTTATCACAGGATGTTCTGAGTTTAACGCTCTATTTCTGAATTCATTTACTGCATTGTAATCTACAAGTTTTTTTAGATCCTCGTAATCAATCACTTCAATCTTTTTTATTTCGTGGGATGTCCTAAAACCGTCAAAGAAGTGCAAAAATGGCACTCTCGACTTAATTGCGCTAAGATGTGCAATACACCCTAAGTCCATCACTTCTTGAACGCTGTTTGATGCAAGAAGAGCAAAACCTGTTTGCCTACATGCCATCACATCCTGATGGTCTCCAAAAATTGATAGAGCGTGTGCGGCAACTGCTCGGGCACTTACGTGAAAAACACCAGGCAAAAGCTCTCCTGCAATTTTGTACATATTTGGTATCATAAGGAGAAGTCCCTGTGATGCTGTGTATGTAGTCGTCAGTGCACCTCCTTGCAGCGATCCATGTACTGCACCTGCAGCACCCGCTTCTGATTGCATCTCTACCACTTTGACAGTATCTCCAAAGATATTTTTTTTGCCATGTGCAGCCCATTCATCTACACTCTCCGCCATTGGAGATGATGGAGTGATGGGATATATAGCGGCAACCTCTGTAAAAGCGTATGATGCGTACGCTGCAGCAGTATTTCCATCCATAGATTTCATTTCGACAGTCATAAATGTTTAATCCTCCTCGTTCAAATAAAATAATATTAAATTTTGCTAAAATTAGTATTTCATAAAAAATGATTATCATACACATTACTCTGGTTTGCTTTTATAGCCACATACACTTTGTCGAATATAGCTTTAAATGAAAATAAATATTCTGGGACAATTGAAATAACAGCAGTAAACGTTCAATCAGAAATTTCTGAACGTATCTTAGATTTATACGTTAGTACAGGTGAACAAGTTAAAAAGGGAGACAAGATAGCTTTGCTTGATGTCAACCAATATGAATAGCAAGCAAAAGAAGCAAAAGCAGCTCTTGATATGGCAAAACTAAATTATGATCAAATCAAAAACGGACCTAAGGAACAAACAGACATTGCAAATCTCAAGGTAGAACAATCTCAAGCAACTTACGATTTGTCTAATCTGATGGTAAAAATAGGATATACAGATTTTATGATGGTTTTTGCCTTAAGCATTTATTGGTTCCGCATACCTGTAAATGGCAGCATTATTTTACTGCTCCTTTTAGGTTTTGACTTCATAATTTGTGCTCTCGCTATAGGTATGCTTATATCGACAGCAGCAAAGACTCAGACACATGCAATGCAAGGAGCTTTTATGTTGCTGTTGCCCACAATAATTTTATCAGGTTTCATATTTTCAAGAGAACAAATGCCTTCTGTCATAAGAGCAATAAGTGACGTCATTCCACTCACATATTTCCTGGACATATTGAGGGGAATAATAATAAAAGGAGTAAGCGCAAACATATTATTAAACCAAATCATAATTATGACATCAATGGGATTTGCGTTGCTTTTAATCGCTGTACTAAGATTCAGAAAGAGGCTTGATTAAGCCTCTTTATCCATTATTTGGTATCAACAAACTTAGATGAAATATCATTCATAACTTCGTATATTTTTGATGCGCTTTCAAGTCTTGAATATTTCAAATTTATAAAGTTTGATTCATTAATAAATATAAATAAGGTTTCATCTCCCACTTATAAAGGATGGGAGACTTCTTTCAAGCCTTCGTTATGATTCTTTTTCTATTTCTTGTTTTTTTAGTTCTTCTCTTTTTCTTCTAAACTCAATTATTGGCAAATCACCAGGGATTAAATTCTCATCCATTTTAAGTTCACTTTTTTTTGGTAGCTGGGTTAAAACAACTCTTCTATCTTGATGTAAAATAATTTTATTAGGTATACTACTAAGATTGTTTATAATTTGTTTCAAAACCGGCAGTTTCATAAAACTCTGATAAAATCTTAAATATATTTTAGTATTTTCTTCATCTATCGGTGCAAAAGCTGCTACAATTCTAACCTTATCAGATATTATATTTTGCCACAGATTAGGCATTTGAAGCTGCAAACTAAAAAGTTTTTCATAGTTTTCTATTTCATTGGGCTTTTGAGGTGTTTGTCCATTATCCTCTTCATTTTTAACATAAAATGTCATTAAATCCTCATTCCACTTTACCACAGGACCATTGACAAGAGTTTTATTACCTCTGCCAATAGTTGTATTGTGAACAAAAGGTAAATGAACTACATCTAATTGATTTTCTATAGCCCTTGTATAATGGACTCTCCAAATTTCTGAAAAACCACCATAAGAAAAACCTTCTTTTAATTCCTCAAAAAATTTTATTTTAGGCAAATTTTCTCTTGGCTCACCATACCAAACCCATATAAAACCATAGGCTTCTTTAGCTATATAAGAATTCACTTTAAAATTACTAAGTACTGGCCTGTCTTTCCCATTTGCAGGTATACTAGTAACTTTTCCAGATGAGTCATATTTAAAACCATGGAAAGGACATTGTATATGATTATTTGCAACTTTCCCAAGAGCTAAACTAGCTCCTCTATGACAACACTTATCAAAAATGCAACTTATATTATCTAACTCATCTCTCCAAAACACTAATTTTTGAGAAAATCTTGTTACACCTATAGGTTTATTTTTCTTTAGCTCTTTAGAGTCTAAAACTGCATACCACTGATTTTTAACCATGTTATTCTCCTCCAAATATCTAATTGGATATTTAAAAAAAATAAATATAGTAACTTTCTATTTTTTAATTTAACTATCATTAAATATCCACATCCCAAAAGAAATCTCTACACTTTTATTATAAAACTTTTTGCAAACCATTTCAATAAAAAAGATTTTTGTAAGCCTTGGCATTTAATACGCTTTTGTTTTAACAGCACAAATTGCAATATCAATTATCTTTAAAATATCATGTAGACAATCTTATTTTTATATGTTATAATTTGTGTAGTTTAATAAGACCCTTTAAAATTAGTCCAGTGAGGCTAAAAAGGAGGAACGATATTTCTGCATATCTATATGTTTATCCTCCTTGAGAGGGTTTTTTTATGCCAAAAATTAAAGGAGGAATCGTCATGAAGAACAAATTTTACGGTATACAAGATGTACCGCCTATCAACGAAGCTGTTCCGCTGTCCTTTCAGCATGTATTTGCAATGTTTGGTGCAACAATACTTGTACCGCTTTTGACAGGATTAGACCCTGCCGTAACATTGTTTACATCAGGACTTGGCACATTAATATTTCACCTAATGACAAAAGGAAAAGTACCTGCATACTTAGGTTCATCATTTGCATTTATCGCTCCTATAATCGCAGCAACCAAAGCTTACGGCGTAAGAGGAGCTTTCACAGGTATGATAGCCGCGGGACTTGTGTACGTGGCAGTTTTCATACTAATAAGCTTAACCGGCATAGACTGGATTGAAAAGATTCTTCCATCTGTAGTAGTGGGTCCTGTCGTAATGATCATTGGCTTAAGCTTAGCACCTACAGCGATACAAGAAGCACAAAAAGATTTGCCTACGGCTTTAGTTACAGCCGCTCTCGTAATAATATTCAGCATGTTTGGAAAAGGATTCATGAAAGTTATACCAATTCTATTAGGCACTATCGGAGGTTATATCTTCGCCATATTCAGAGGTCTTGTAGATTTTTCTCCCGTCGCTAAAGCATCGTGGATTGCTATACCGAAATTTTCATTCCTTATTGGTCATTCACCTGTGCTTGCATGGGGTGCTGTGACATTGATTGCACCTTTAGCATTAGTTGCAATAATCGAAGATTTAGGTCACGTTCTTGTAATAGGAAATATAGTCGATAAAGATTTAATAAAAGATCCAGGTTTTCATAGAGTGATGCTGGGAAACGGCCTAGCAACGTCAATAGCCGCACTGTTTGGTGGTCCACCAAGCACGACGTATGGTGAAAATATAGGTGTTTTAGCCATGACAAAAGTATACAGCTCAAGAGTCATAGAAGGTGCCGCTGTCATAGCGATACTTTTAAGCTTTATTCAAAAGATAGGAGCACTTATACAGGTTATACCACAAGCAGTAATGGGTGGTGTCACCATAATCCTATTTGGAATGATTGCAGCCGCAGGTATCAGAACATTAGTAGAAAATAAGGTTGATTTTTCTGACAGTCGAAATTTGATAATAGCATCAGTAATCTTAACTCTCGGTGTTGGCGGCATCAAAATAGGATCAGGAAATTTCGTGTTTGAAGGCGTCGGTCCTGCAACATTAGCAGGCATAATCCTAAATTTAGTTCTCCCTAAAATTAAACTTACAAAACCAGAAGGCGAAAAATCGAAAGTAAAAGATGACAGTGTCATCACACAAGCGTAAAAAATGACTGTTGCAAGCTATTTTATGTAGCCTTCCAACAGTCATTTCTTCTTTTTTTAAACTTTTTTGCTTGTGGTGCTAAGCCCCTTTAGATTTAATACGTAGTTCATCTCAAACACAGCAGCTTCAATTAATTTGTCTATTTCTTCATCCGTCAGCTTGTTTCCCACTATTTTCTTTATTAGGTTTACCGCTTCTGCTTTTTTATCAGCACCATTTCCCGCACCAAATTCCTGCTCTACTCCTCTTACAATCATTTTCGCTATATCGAAATACCTTTTTGTCTTTTCAGTGCCTATCTTTGAATACAAATAATTTATGACATAGCCTAATGTAGCAAGTATCACCAATTGCAGCCCTGCTGTCAATATAGTCATGATTAGGTCTTTCATTTCCTTTAACCCCCTATAATTTTTAATAATGCACCTGCAATATCTTTCCACTTTACATAACTTTCAGGATCGTAATAATCAGAGATTATGCCCATTTGATGAAGTTTTTCTATATCATTGGAATCATTTGTCTGCTTTAAACCTATAGTATTTAATATTCCATTTGAAATAGATGCAGCATATAGATTTTGTTTATTCAAAAGAAGCTCTAAATCATCCTTATTTGTTATAAATCCTAATTCAACTAATATTGATGGCATATTTGTATAATGTAATACATAGAAGTTAGCTGTTTTTACACCTCTATCTGCTGTTTTTAAATTTGTCACAATAGCTTGCTGCACGCTTTTTGCCAATTTTGCTCCAGAAGTGCTTCCAGGATATGAATAAGTTTCTGTCCCCTTCGCAGAAGAATCTTTAAAGCTGTTACAGTGAATTGAAACAAAGTAATCTGCATTGTTTTTATTGGCAATATCGCACCTTTCGCTAAGCCCCAATGTTACATCTTTATCTCTTGTCAAAATTACATCTACATTGTTTGCTTCTAAGACGTTCCTCAATTTAAGAGATACGCTTAAGTTTATATCTTTTTCAAAATAGCCATATCCTATAGCGCCACTGTCAGAACCACCATGGCCAGGATCTACAACTATTAACAATTATTCATCACCTCCTATTGTATTTGCCTCTCCTTATAATATGTTTTTCACAAAAAAAATTTATATAGAAAACATAAAAAATCGGATGTATATTTTGTGTATACACCCGATAATAACTATTTTTTAAGCTACGATTATGAGTTTTTGGTAATTTTGAATTATGTTATATATTCTTTCTTCTTCTTTAATAATCCTATTGTTTTCATAGTCATAGGCATAGCATGCACCATTTATAACCTTTGTAGTCAGCAAACCACTTGCGCTTTTATTTCCTTTTAAATGCGGTGCGTCTAAAATGCCCAATTTTATCGCCAACGATAGTGTATGTGGATCTGACAGCGGATCACTGCATAGTGTATTAAGATCATTTATGGCATTGATTATTACCATCGCATCATTTATTAGTTCCTCTTTCCTCTTTAAAATATCAAGATCTTTAGTGAAATCCGCCATACCACGCAAAGTGTTGTTTATCACGGCTTTTGTGATTTTCACACTTTCTATTATATCATCTGGCGTTGCTGCATGATGTGCTTCACAAAAACCTACAACATGATATATGTGAGGTTTTATAGCCATTGAAAGATATGCACTTGAAGCAAGCTGCCCTTTTGCTTCAAAAAGATCCTGCGGCATACTTGCAAGCCCTGCCCTTGCCTGTCTATATACTCTAAAGTTATCATCCTGCAAACTCTCCACAAGCTCTATAGATGCCAGCATTTTTGCAAGATCCATTTTGGGCGATGTAGCTGGCGGCACATTGAACATAAACTGAGCTATATAGTTTTTTACACCCATCTTCTTTGCATTGTATGCTGCAATGTAGCTTGCCGCCACATATATGGCATCATGTGCATCTCTAAGCCCCCAATGGTGTGCTTCATTTACCTCAACAGGTATATTTCTGTCAGCATGCCACTTCATCAGCATCTGGTTCTCTCTAATGGATTCTTCTACTTCTCTTGGCCCCCTGCCATCTAGTACATTGTACCAGCAAAGGGGTATAGCTGCCCATGCATTGTTTATTGTGTTTTTAAGCATTTGAGCCATTTTAAAGACATCATTCGTCCCACTGTAACATCTAAGCAGCGGATAATTTCCACGCCTTGACTCATCGTAAAGTTTTTTGAATTCTTCTTCAGTCCTTATAGGCACGCCACCTGCCCCATCAAGTGATGCTTTATATTTTTTGTCAAAAAAATGCTCTTGTGTATTTTGGTCAGGCGCTATTGATATCACATCGAGAATTTTTTCTTCCGCAATCCTCCTTACACCTTCAAGTGTATCATCATACGAAGGCAATCCAAAGTGATGCCTTATTATAGGATACGGATAGCTTTTCTCAATCCTTTCAATCACATCTCTACCATATTCTTTTTCACTATATGAAGCTTTCTTTCCTCTTAGGTATGAAATTGTGTACTCATCGCCAAAAGTTCCATCAAAAATTTCCTCAAATATTCCTGACTCTTTTGCAACTAAGCAATTGGGCTCTGTGCCTCCAAATATCCATCTAATATTGCTCAAACCATATTTTCGTATTTTATCTTTAAGCTCATTCAATATGGTTTTCAGTGTTTCTGGAGTCAGTCTATAACTTACACCTACTATATCAGGTTTCTTTAAACGCACTGTATCTACCAACTTATCAATAGATGTAGCAGGACCTAAAAAATCCACTTTATACCCTTCCTGCTCTGCAATCTTCAAAAATCTATATGCTCCCGCAACATGGACATCATTTTCTATAGAAGCTGCAATAATATATTTTTTCATGCGACAGTGATCTCCTCCTTTAACCCCTCTATCATTACCTTTATCTCCGCTGCGCTTTTTCCTTCCAATCCTAATTTTCCTGCTGTGCGCCCGATTTTCCAATAGTTCACTTCATGCATGCATGATGCCAAATGAATTATAGAATCTATAGTATAAGTAGGAATGCCTAATTGTTTGCCAATCGATGAAATAGGCACCAAACTCATTGGCACATCTTCAAAAATGTACCTGCAATCAAGATTTTTTGGTGCAAGCAAGCCTCTATAAGCATCTGTCTTTTGAATCGCATCATACAGATTGTCTGCAATAACGCCGTATGCATCTTTAAGCCAATCAAGCGCTGTAACAGCATTGACACCTAAAGCGTGGGCAACTGCTATTCTCTCCCTGTCCATTCTCTCCAATATTTTAGCCACCGACGGTGATATGCCTTCCAAATAATATTGAAAATCACCTTCTGTAGTCTCTATTCTTGCAGAGTTCAAAAGTGTAGGCGCTGGATGAAAGATAGAACCTATATTATTTAAACTAGTCTCTAAAACATTTTCAGCAGGTACTATCTGCGAATAAGCTAATCTCAACAAATCAACAACATAATCAGCCTTCCAAGCCGGTATAGATGCCAGTGAGACCACATCTTTTATCCTGAAAATCTTTGAAACGCCATTATTCGATCTGCAAGCATATATAAACGTATCAGTCTCTGCTACTACCACATTTATATCGTCTCTAATTTTAACAATGTTATAAAACTCTATAGCGCCAAAAGTTCTTCCCGGATTCAAAACTATTATCTGATCATTTCTTAAGTGTGGTAACATTTCATAAGCTATGTCACTGTGTCCAGACGCAGGAACAGTCACCATGATTATGTCTGCATCTTTTATAGCGTCTTCCATATCGTCAGTGACCATATTAAGCTTTGCAAATCCATCTACAACGCCTTCAAGATGAATACCACCATTATTTAAAATAGGAACTAATTTCTCACGAGATCTGTTGTACAAATTGACTATAAAACCCATCAACGAAAGATGTGCCGCCATCGCCTGACCGCCGTTGCCAGCACCAATGACAGAAAAAATAGGTAATCTCATTTAAAAACCTCCTTCTATTTTAGGGTATTAAAAAAGCCATAGAGAAAATCTATAGCTGAAACCCGGCAACTAATAGAAGGTAGTTGTACCGAATATATTCATGCTATTTCCTCCTCTTTCAACGCTTACGAGGTTAGCTGACGGGTTAGGATCGAAAGATAACCCCTCCATACAAATGGATTCACCCCAAAATTGGTTTCCCCGCTTCATACGAATTCAGCGTTATAGCATATTATTAAATTAATTAAATTATACCATATCAAAATTCCATTTGCAAATATATTAAAAATATGTAAATTTTGTAACAAAAATGTGTCTTTAAAATATGCAAATCATAAAAATATGGATTGAAATTCATGAAATATTTGTTTGAAATTAAACTATATAGAAGCAAATTATTGCCTCTATAAAAATAAAGCACTTCTGCAAATATATACAGAGGTGCTTTATAAATACGGATTTTCGATTTGAGCAAATCGAAAATCCGTACTGCTTTTATAGTCCTATAAATTCCTTGCTAATTCTTCTAAAAGTTGAGAAGTAGCGCTTAATTCCTCTATGGAAGAACTAATTTCTTCAAATGCGGTAGCTTGTGTCTCAAAAAATGAGCTTGATTCATTTATTTTGTCAGAAATACTTTTTATAGATTCCTGTATTTTCTCTAATACTGAGTCTATTTTACTTATAGATTCACTGCTGGTATTAGATAACTTTCGTATTTCTTCAGCAACCACACTAAAGCCTTTGCCTTTTTCACCAGCTCTTGCGGCCTCAATGGCTGCGTTTAATCCCAATAAATTTGTTTGTTTAGAAATATTTTGAACAAATTTTAAAATATCATCAGTGCCCTTTGTATTTTCAATAGCTTTATTTACTTCTTCTAATATCTTAGTATTTGAATTAACTACAATTTCGACTCCAGAGGAAACCTCTTGGATAGCTGAAGATATTTGCTCAAGTGATGCTGCCAGATTTTCGGATAGTGACAATACTTTATGTCTTTTTTCTAAACTTTTCCCCATAAGTAAAACCCCAATTACAGAATTATCATAATCTTTTATAGGGATAGCATATGATTTAAACGGTACTCCATATACTTCTTTTGGTACATCTTTTATGATGTAGTTTCCAGTTCTAAGGGCTTCAAAAGCTGCACCACCTTCTGGAATTGCATCACCTACTTTTGCATTAATAGGAAGTTCATCACAATTTTTTATCTCTAAATATTTTTCATTATCTACAATGGCAAAAGATACACTATCCTCAAAAAGTAATGGTAAAAAAGTTGTTAATTTATGAAAAAAGTCAAGCATCTCATCTTTAGATATGGTTATCAATTTTAGTCCTCCTTAATTCGTTAATTTTTTAACTTCTCATAAAGCGCTATAATAAATTATATAGAATTAACGACTTTTGTCAAATTTAGTTAACATTCTTCGATCCCTTATAGGTAATCTAAAAACATTCGTTCACATCTTTTGTAAAACCACCTTTTTTATAAAAATTAAACCAATGACAAGCCATCATTTTTTATAATTTCACACATACCCCTCCCTCCTGATAAAACTTAAAAGTTAAATCCCTAAAACGTCGTCGATATCCTGTGTTTTTTGTACTATCCAATGTAGACGACAAATTACTACCTTATGCAACAACTTTATATAAATATATTCTGCATAATTCCTCTAATTCCTTCTTTATAAATTGAATAAAAAAACAATTGATTACCATTGGCCACTTTCATTATCAAATATGTCAAAATTTTATTGTAATCTACACCGAATAATATGGCATAAAGGTATTGACTAATAGTCCTTTATGTAATATAATTAATGATGTCGCTGGTTGATGTGATTGCCGGAGTGGCGGAACTGGCAGACGCACAGGACTTAAAATCCTGCGGGCCTTTAAAGCCCGTACCGGTTCGATTCCGGTCTCCGGCACCAATTGAATAGTACATCGCGGGGTGGAGCAGTTGGCAGCTCGTCGGGCTCATAACCCGGAGGTCGCAGGTTCAAGTCCTGCCCCCGCAACCAAATATGGCGGCGTAGCTCAGTTGGCTAGAGCATGCGGTTCATACCCGCAGTGTCGGTGGTTCGACTCCACTCGCCGCTACTAAACCAATAAAATCAGGGTTTTGATGATTTTAAAAAAACATATAGTCAAAACGAATAAGTATAATTACTCGCCTAAAAAGGTGGGTGATTTTTTTATATATTTTTTAATATAAGATGAGCATATTAAATACATTAAATCAACATGACAAAAATCTTTAAAATGAGTCTTAAATACTATTGAATTTATAAAATTTATAAATTAGAATGAATCTATGGGAAAAATTTTGGACTAAAGAGAGGTTTTTGTTGATGGAGGAAGAAAAAATTCTTTTTTTGTTAGAAAAAATTAGCAATAATATAGGGAACTTAAATAAATCAATAACTGATTTAAAGTCAGATGTAGATAGTATAAAAGTAGAAATGTATGATTTAAGATCAGAAGTGTATAGTGTGAAAGAAGAATTCACCAATTTAAAATCAGAAATGTTTAATGCAAAAGAAGAGATAAAAAAACTTGGCACTAAGATTAATAATGAAATAACTGATAAAATAAGCGCTTTATTTGATGATAGGCAAATTGTGCACGAAAAAATTGATGAAATAAGCGAAAAGATCGATAGAGTACAAATAGATGTGAACAACATGACGATTAAAAAGTTATATCATGACAATAAAATATTGGAATTAGGACAAAAGCTGAGCAATAGGTAATCTCAGCTTTTATGTTTTTTCTTTTTATACAACAAAAAGCATCGGTTATTTCTTTAAAAGCTTGCAATCCATCTTTTCTGACATTGTTATGAATACATTATTCGCATACATCGACATAAATCTAATTGTCTGCTTTATCATTCACGTTTTTTATATATTTTTCTACTAAGGCGCCTTCTAAATTGTCCCACTCGCTTACGGTAATTGAAGTACAGTTCAAAAGCTTTAAAATTGTATAGACTATTATTGTGCCTGCAACGATAATATCAGCTCTTTCAGGCTGCAAACCATTCAAAAGTCTTCTCTCGTTCAAGCTCAACGACATCATTAAGTCCAGCAACCTTTTTATTTCGCTTTTACTAAGCACATATCCATGAACTAATTCTCTCGAGTAGATTTCTAAACCCTGTGACATGGCAGCAAGTGTTGTTATTGTACCACCTATGCCAACTACATCTGTAGGTATTTCTTGATTTTCACTTATAAATGGCATAAGCATGTCTGTTATATAGAGGCTTATATTATTGTACTCATCGAGCGTAATAGGATCATTCTTTATAAATTTCTCTGTAAGCCTTAAAGCACCTATATCAAAGCTTTTTTTCACAAGGTTTCCGTTAAGATAAGAAAATTCTGTACTCCCTCCACCAACATCCAAAACCAATACACTTTCTCTTTTTATTCCGTATGAGGCACCAATATATCCATAAAGACTTTCAGTTTCACCATCTATTATATCAACGTTTATGCCAAATTTTGAAAGTTCATTTATAAAGCTGTCAGCATTTTTAGCATCTCTCACTGCAGATGTAGCAAAAGCATATATATCTTGTACCTTGAGATTTTCAGCATCGTCTAAAAAAGCTTGTATTGCACTTGCTGTTCGCTCAATAGCATCACTGGCCAATTTCCCACTTTTCGATACAGAATCACCAAGTCTCGTTACTTTAACATCCTTCTTTATGTGTTTAATTTCTTTCCCATCTACATCACACACAAGATGGCGGACAGAATTTGTTCCTATATCGATAACAGAACACCTCATAATAATCCTCCCATAAAAAATCTTCGGGCTTGCCCGAAGTTTTAATAACTAGCGTTTCTTTTATAGCCACCGCCTCTTCTTTTTGAATCAAAATTCTTTTTAAGCTGCTGCTGCCTTTCATCAGAATCCTTTAAAAATTTTGATATTCTCTCTTCAAAAGATATATTATTATTCCGATTGCTATAATTATCACTGTCGTAGCCTTTGTTGCTTTTTACCTGTTTTGGTTTTGGCAAAGCCTTTTTTATTGATAGGCTTATTCTTCCGCCCTTATCCATAGAAAGAATCTTTACCTTCACCTTGTCGTTTTCTTTCAAAAATTCGTTTATGTCTTTTACATACGTGTTAGCAACTTCTGATATGTGGACTAGCCCTGTTTTGCCTTCTGGTAATTGAACAAACGCTCCAAAATCTGTGATATTTAGAACAGTTCCTTCAACTACCTCTCCTACCTGAAATGGCATATAAATGTTTATCCTCCCTCTTCTTATTTGATTACTAATATGTTTAATTATATATTAAAAAGTCATTTCTATCAAGCATATTAAAAAAATTCGCCTTAATTCGAGGAATTTTGTGCATCCTTAGCAGTATCTATAAACATAATCTCTCCTTTTTTGATAAGCCCTAATTTTTGCCTAGCTTCATTTTCGATAAATTCATCTGTCTTTATATATTTTATCTGATTGTTTAATTTTTTATTCTCCTCTTCAGCAGCATTTACTTGTGTAGTAGCTGCATTCAATTTTTTATCCAACACATTTAATGTTATTTGTTGCTTTACAAGAGTAAATAATATGTACACGACAAAAAGAATTAAAAGCACCGGTTTTAGCTTAATCTTTCTACTTTGTTTCATGTCCAATATACCTCTCACACATTTTTATTCATTCGGATATAAATATATTCGACATTTATTAGAAAAATCCTTTATTTTTTTCTCTTAAAAATATTAAAATGTGATATTGTGTTATTGATTAACTTGCCAGGAATGCCCAGTACATTTGAAATATATCTTACCGGTACTGATATAATTTTATAAATAGCAACAAATGGATATGATGCAATCTTATATACCCATATCACTGTATTTCTTATGACCTTATAAAAAAATAGAAGTAGTTTCATCACAATGGGACTTAGAAATATGTTGTACAAAAGTATTCCAATCAAAAGGCCGAGGAATGAGTAAAACCTTATTTCAGCGTAATTACTCACATATAAAAAAAATATAAATACGAACGTTGCCAATATCCAATAGATGATATCACCTATGTCAGTAGCTATTCGCTTTGGCCTTAATATAAGTCTAAACAATTTATATACATCGTATAAAATAGCGATTATTATGCCACCATATAACATGACAAAAAAAGAATAAAGCTGACTTTCAACATTCATTACCATTTACATTATACCTCCTCATATTATATTATATTTATGTGGGAATTTGATATGATTCATTTAATGCGCCAACCGATATTCATGACAATATTACATAATCTTCAGTTTTAAACTATTTGCAAAGTTCGAAAATCTAAACAAAGGAGAAATTGAATATGGGTGTTGTATTTGTTTCAGGACATAAAAATCCAGATACTGATTCCATTTGTTCAGCAATTGCATACGCTAATTTAAAGAGAATAGCCGACAAAATAAATGCGGTTCCAGTAAGGCTTGGTCCTATTAACAGAGAAACGCAATTTGTTTTAGACTATTTTAATGTAAATGAACCACTATTGATAGACAATGTATATACTCAGGTTGGCGATATTGCTTATGATAAGCCACTTACTATAAGTGAAAAAGCACCAATGTATGAAGCTTGGAATATTTTATTAAACAACAATTCCAAGACAATTGTTGTAGTAGACGATGAAAATAAATTAAAAGGCATCGCTACTATGGGCGACCTTGCAAAGGCATACCTGACATCATCACATGAGCTTTCAAATTACACTATTCCAGTTGAAAACATCATAAAGACATTAAACGGAAAGCTAATCTTAAAAAATGAGGAATTTGTAAGAGGTGACATAATTGTTGCCGCAATGCAAACACAAAGTGTAGTAAGTAGAATAGAATCCGGCATGACATTAATCGTAGGAAACAGAGAAAACATACAATTAGAATCAATAAAAAAAGGCGCAAAGACTATAATAATCACCGGCGGAGAAGACCCATCGAATGCAGTCATAGAAGAAGCAAAAAAGTTTGGCTCCACCTTGATAGTAGTGCCTTGTGACACTTTTGATACCATAAAGCTTATAAATCAGTGCTTGCCTGTATCATTGATAATGATCAAAGATGACATTGTCACATTTAAAGACAGTGATTACATAGATGATGTCAGACAGACGATGTTAAAATACAGATATAGAAATTTTCCTGTGGTTGATGATGAAGGAAAAGTATTGGGGTTATTGGCAAGACGCCATATATTGGACTATGAAAGAAAGAAAATAATACTTGTAGATCACAACGAATTATCTCAAGCCGTTGACGGGATAGAAGATGCTACTATCCTTGAAATCATCGACCACCATCGAGTTGGCGGCATTGAAACAAATCAACCTATACTGTTTAGAAATCAGCCCGTAGGCTGTTCTTCTACAATAATCAATAAAATCTATGAAGAGAGAGGTATAACGCCAGATAAGCGTATTGCAGGACTCATGTGTGCGGCCATATTGTCAGACACACTTGTATTCAAATCGCCAACATGCACACCAGAAGATATAAGAGCAGCAAAAAAATTGGCTGAAATAGCTGGGATAGACATAGAGTCTTTTGGCAAAAAGATGTTTGAAGCTGGCACATCTTTAAAAGGCAAGACAGTTGAAGAGATATTTTACACCGACTTTAAAGAATTTCTAATCGGCAACTTAAGAGTTGGCATAGGACAAGTCAACACATTGTCGAGCATCGGAAATCTTAAAGATGATCTTCTTAAATTCATGGAGGAAGAAAGAAAAAACAAAAACTTTGATATGCTTTTGCTAATGCTAACAGATATAATAAATGAAGGATCATTGTTCTTGTTTGCAGGCAATCACAAAGAGCTGTTGGAAAGAGCATTTAACATAAACATCGACAACAACCATTTTTACCTTCCATACATCATATCAAGAAAAAAGCAAGTTGTACCTCCAATAGCAAAAGCGATAAACTTAAAATAGTTTATCGCTTTTTTCTAAATATTCTATGATATCTTTAAAATCTTCAAATGGAATGGATGGAATGCCATTGTCTTCACAGTATTTTAATAGCACACCTTTCGCAAAAAGCAAATCGGCATATTTTGAAACGCAAATATCGGAGTAACCATCGCCAATATAGATAATCCGCGTGTTTTCCTTTTTATATTTTTTTAAGATATCCAACTTGCAAGAACCACATTTATCGCAATCATCAGATGTATTAAATGACGCCACAATTTTGCCGTCTCGAAAATCAAGCTTATTGCTAAAATACTCCATGTCAATATTGTATTTATCTAGGACAGTCCTTATGTTGAAGTCATAACCATCGCTGGCTATTATAACTTTATAGCCTCTATCTTTGCAAAACTCCATGAAATCTTTAAAATATAAATCTATTTCCATCGTCAAAAGCAATGATTTCAATTTTTCTTCATCCATGTCCATAATCTTAAATGTCTCTAATGCACATTCTTCTGTAGTTATCTTCCCTTCTTCCCAATCTTTCTCTATCTCTTGCCAGCCGTCTTTAGCAAAAGCCTTTACCATCGCATAGCACGTATCTTCTTTTGTTATTGTTCCATCAAAGTCTACAAGTACATAAGTATCCATAAAGCATATCCCCTTTAAATCATCTATTATTATAATACACGATTTAAAGGGACACATCAATTCTCAAATTCACCTAAACATCCTGCTTAAAAAACCGCCAGATTTACCCATTAATCCACCTCTATCGCTGTAAACAATACTTATAACTTCTCCATCTATTGATACATTTCCATCGTCCAAATTCAGCTTATTTATGTGAAGTTCTTGACCTTTAATCGTGAGAATCCCCATTGATGTTTCCAGCACAACAGTTTCATCATCAAAACTTACAACGTTGTCTACGCCTGTTATTTGCATCTTTTCCCTATTTTGCACAGAGATATTTTGCGGTTTATTGATGTTTGTCCCTTTTCTATCATCCATCATAACACCTCCTCTTTTAGAATAATTTTATGTCCACATCAATTTTTTAGAACAAAAAAAGAGAGCTTTTGGCTCTCTTTAATCCCAGAGTTTCACAATATTTATATTTTTGAAATAATGCATTATTATGTCACTGGCTTTAGCTCCATTTTTAGCCATCTGATATGCACCCCATTGAGACATGCCGACACCGTGCCCAAATCCCCTGCCCTTTATTGTAAGATTATTTCCATCGTATTTGACGCTGTCTAACATTGTAGACTTCATCTTTTCACTTCCAATGGCAATCCTGAAATCTGGCGCATTTACAGGTATTTTATCAAAGTTCAGAAGTACCGTCCTGCCAGATATTCCTTTTGCTCCTATCTTCACTGTTTTAAAATCGCTTATTTCTATACCCATCTTGTTTAATGCACTTAAAACTTCCTGTTTTGTAAAAGTATATGACCAATTTCTTATATTAGGAGGAGCTACTTTAATATCATCTGATTTTACACTTTCTGTATACGGTGGCTCACTTTTTTTATAATTAAGCCCTTCTTTAGCCAATGCCGTTCTACCGGCAGCATCTGAATGAAACCATGCTTCGATGTATTTTCCATCGTATACGGCTACTAAGCCCCTCGTATCATTTACTGCTTTTTTTATATTCGAATTGATATTTGATGGATTCCACGCCTGCGCTTCTTCGAAATCAGTAGATATATCAGCATCTGTGTATTTTGATTTTTCATTATTGACAAAGTTTAAAACATAGCTTCTCGCCAATATTGCCTGTGCCTTTAAAGCCTCAAGTGGCCAATCATTTTTTATCTCACCTGCGACTGTCCCCATGACATATTGTTCCAAAAGCATTGTCTCTATTTTCCCTGTCTGCGCAATGTAGACTTTCAAGACAGGCTCTTTATTGTATCCACGACTTATTTTATCGGGTATTTTTGGAAGCATTGCTTTTTCCTTTGTTGGCTGCATAGGTTTTTTGGCTGGAGTGCCACATGAGGTCGAAACAAACATAAATATAAGAAAAACTAAAATCCACTTCATTTTAACCATAAAAAATCCCTCCCATTCAAAATTCATTCCTTTCTTAGTATGGGAAGGATTGTCGTATTTAATTCTTTTTTATAGTAACCTGTACATTTTGTCAGCATCATCTTTAAGGGCATGATCTTTTATATCTAAAACTTCTGCTTTTATTACTCTACTCCCAAAATTAATCTCTACAATATCTCCTACTTTTAAAATATCGCCTGCTTTTGCAACTTTTCCATTTACAAATACCATTCCCTTGTCACAAGCTTCTTTTGCCACTGTCCTTCTTTTTATAAGCCTGGACACTTTCAAAAACTTATCAAGCCTCATGTCCATCGTCCTCCAAAAAAACAATCAGGTCATACGACCTGATCTTATGCATTTACTAAATCTTTTAATGCCTTTCCTGCTTTAAACACTGGTGCTTTTGAAGCAGGAATCGTAATTTCCTCTTTTGTCTGTGGATTTCTACCCTTTCTTTCTGCTCTTTCCCTTACTTCGAATGTTCCAAAACCTACTAATTGAACTTTGTCTCCTTGTTTTAACGCTTCTTGAACTGCATCAACAAATGCATTTAATGCCTTTTCTGCATCCTTTTTTGTTAACTCACTTTTTTCTGCAATCTTAGTAACAAGATCTGCCTTATTCACCATAATACCTCCTTAGTAATTTATACTACACTTATTTATTCTTCACAAATCTTAAAAATCCTGCTAGTTTAAGCTTATTTTTGTGCTTTTTTATTAAATTTATTCATTTTTGCCTCGTTCCAAAGGCTATCCATCTCAGATAATGTCATGTCTTCCAATTTATGTCCAGATTTCTCTGCTGCATCTTCTATGTAATTAAACCTTTGGATGAATTTTTCAATGGTCTTATGGACAGCAATTTCGGGGTCAATTTTCAAAAATCTAGCAACATTTACGACAGCAAAAATCAAATCACCTAATTCTTCTATTTTATCATTTTCGTCTTCCCCTTTATACACCTCCTTAAATTCATTTAATTCTTCATAGACTTTTGCCATTGCGTCGTCTACATTGTCCCAGTCAAAGCCTACTTTAGCTGCTTTTTCTTGAACTTTATAACCCCTAATCAATGCTGGCATAGACCTTGGAACACTTTTTAACTCATTTGTGTGGGATTTAAAGCCTTTTTCATCTTTCTTTATTTCATCCCACCTTTTTAGAACATCTGCTGAAGTAGCTATTTCCTCCACTCCAAACACATGAGGATGCCTGTAAATCATCTTTTTGCACTCGGCATCACATACATCATGAAAGTCGAATGCCTTTCTCTCATCAGCTATTTGAGAGTGAAAAACCACTTGCAGCAAAACGTCTCCAAGCTCTTCCAATAAACTTTCGTCTGAATTGTTCTCTATTGCATCGATTACTTCATAGCATTCTTCAATCAAATATCTTTTTAATGTGCTGTGATCCTGCTCTTTATCCCAAGGACATCCATTTTCACCCCTGAGCTTTGCCATTATGTCCAGCAAGTCATCTATATCGTACCTTGATTTAAAAGTGCCTTTGGCAGGCGGTATAAATATAGATGTAAGGTAATCGATCCAATCTATCATGTCAATTTCATACAAAGGCATGGTTTCGATTCGCTGTTCACCTTTTACACCTGCACTTTTTACAACCGTTACCAGAAATTCGTCGCCGTAAATGTCCATAAGCTTAAGCTTTACTTCTGAAGCTACTCTTTTATTGTAAACCTGTGTTACTAAATTATTGCACCTTTTGTCAGGTTTTATACTATCAAGAGACAGTCCATCGATGATTTTCAATCCATAAATAGGATCTATTTTTAATTCATTTACGACAACATCCACAAAGCTCATGGCAGGAACAACTTCTACCTTTATATCGTCACTGTCATTTAAAAACTTTAACAGATACTCAACAGTTTTTTCTGCAACTAAAGGATTGCCTGGAACAGCATAGACTACATTATCGCATTTTTCGGCAATTTCTATTATTTCCCGAGTAATATTATCATAAACTTCCTCAAATGTCGAGCCCATTTCATAAATTTTATCGAAAGTTTCAAAAGACAATCCCATATCCTTTAAATATTTTACAACAGGATGCTTTTCCGTCCTTAAATACAACTTGTCTGCATTTTTCATCTTTTCAATAGTTTCAATTGTCATGTGTTCAAACTCTCCAGGTCCAAGCCCTACTATGGTTAATTTGCCCATTTTTACACCTCCGACTATTTAATTAATATTATACCATTGAATTCACACAAAAAAACAAATTTCTACAATGTTAAATCAGCAAAAATTTCACTTTGCTTAAAATATATTAATAGCACAAATAAAAGCGATTGAAAATTTCAACTAGTTAAATTATAATATATTTTATAATAAAAAGGGGGAGGGAGGCCAATTTCTGATGGATGTAGTTAAGTTAGGAAAGAAAATCAGAGATGAAAGAAAAAAACTCCTTTTAAAACAGGGTGATATTTCAGGTGATGAATTTTCAAAAGGTTATATAAGTTTGATAGAAAAGGGCAAAATAAATCCTTCATTAAAAGCTTTAGATTTTATTGCAAAGAAATTGAACAAACCGCTGGTGTACTTTCTTGATGACGATTACAAAGACAAAGCAGAACTTATAGATGAGATAAATACTTACAAAAAAGTATTGAAATCAGTAATCGAAGGAAGAAAGTCGCTTGACAGTGGAAATTTAACTGAAGCTATATCTTACTATCAAAAAGCTTTAGAGCTTAATGTAGATGAATATACTTTAAATATTATAAGTTTTTATTTAGGTCGAACGTACATCAAAACTGAAGATTACAAATCAGCTTTGGACTCACTTAACAAATGCTTAAATTACTTTTCTCAAAATTCTTTACACGAAATCCTCGTTGAAATATACTACAACATAGGTTTGTGTCATGAAAAATTACAAATTCCTGATACTTCGCTGATTTTTTATTTGAAAGCTATCGACGAATTCGAAAAAAGCAGTATAATAAATTATGAAGTTAAATGCAAGATACTTTATAGCATCGGCGATCTTTACAACAAGCTGGGAGAACTCATAAAATCGAGGGATTACTACTTAAACTGTTTAAACTATGCCACAATGACAAACACTGTTGACTACATTGCAAAGTGCAACAATGGCCTCGGACTTATAAGTTACAAATTAAAAGAATACAATGATGCACTAAATTACATAAGAAAGTCTTTAGTAATAAGTAAGGCATTAAACATAAAAGGCGACATTGCCAGCGAATATAACTTATTGGGATTTGTCTATACAGACCTTAAGAAATACGATATAGCAAAAAGATATTTCCTTAAAAGTTACGCTATGTACAAGGATTTAGGCAATAAAACAGGTATGGCATGTAATCTGACTGAATTAGGCAGAATAGAATTTTACTTAGAAAATTATGATAAAGCTCTTGAACACATAAATTCATCCATGAATATATTAAAAGAGCTGAATGCGGAAGAAGAGATTGGCAGGTTGTACACTTTGCTGGGCACTATACATTTAAAACTCAAGGATTTTAAACAATCTGCATCAGAACTAAATAAATCATTGGAAATATTAAAAAAGCTGGGGCTTAAAAGAGAACTTTCAGATGCTTACAAAGCTTTAGGAAACTTGTATATATCGATTGGCAAGCCTGATTTAGCCAGTGAAAATTTTAATAAATCCATTGAGCTTTTATGTGACTATTACAAATAGGAGGCATTTTAATTGAACTCATTCTATATTTTTCTTGATAAACTGACCGACAGTGTTTTCCCTGCATTAAGGCATAGAAATTTCAGATTGTTTTGGTTTGGACAAATGATATCCCTCATAGGCACATGGATGCAAAATATTGGTCAAGATTGGTTAGTCCTTAAATTGACCAATTCTGCATTCTTGTTGGGTGTCGTCAGCGCCCTTCAATTTTTGCCTATGCTTTTTTTATCTCTGTTTGCTGGTGTCGTAATAGATAGATTTCCAAAGAGGAAAATCCTTATATTTACTCAGACAAGCCTAATGATGACAGCTTTGGCTCTTGCAACGCTAACTGCACTAAACGCAATAAACTACTGGGAAATACTCGTTTTAGCAACCATCGTCGGTTTCATAAACACCATAGACAATCCTGCAAGGCAATCATTTATAATCGATTTAGTTGGCAAAGAAGACTTGATGAATGCAATATCACTTAATTCTTCCATATTCAATGCAGCCAGAATCATAGGACCTGGCATAGCAGGCGTGCTTATAGGTCTTTTAGGTTATGCACTGTGCTTTTACCTCAATGCATTAAGCTTTATTGCAGTAATCACCGGGTTAATCTTTATTGACGTAAAAATGAACAAATCAAAAGTAATGCTAAAAAAGGAAGATGTGATAGCCGACATAAAAGAAGGGCTTCTCTACATCAAAAATACACCGATAATTTTCGCTACTATACTCATGATGGCGGTTTTAAGCACATTCGCCATAAATTTCAATGTTTTAGTGCCTGTGTTTGCAAAAAACATCTTAAATCAAAATTCCACAGGATACGGCTTTCTCATGTCATCAATGGGTGTTGGCGCATTAATAGGCGCTCTAATACTGGCATCATTAAGCAAGAAAGGCGCAAAACCATTCTATCTCATATTAGGTGGATGTGGCTTATGTGTCTTCCAAATCTTAATCGGTTTTCAAAGCTACTATTGGCTTACAACGATTCTCCTCGCTTTATCTGGATTTTCTATGATTACTTTCTCTGCATCGGCAAATACCACCGTACAGCTTAATTCCAGCAACAGATTTAGAGGAAGAGTCATGAGCGTATACTCTTTAGTATTTGGAGGCGTCACACCTATAGGTGCCATTTACGCAGGAAGCCTTGCAGAAAAAGTAGGCGCACACATGACATTTATAATAAGCGGCATTATAGGCATCGCATATATACTGTATGTAGTATTATTTAAGTATAAAAAGAGCTTTTCTTCAAATATTGCCGAAGACGACTAAAATGATGACCAGCTTCAATATTGCTGGTCATCATCGTAAATAAGCTTTGCAGACGGAAACATCTCAATTGCCCGAGGCAAAATCCCTTGCACGTACGCAATCAAAAGCCCATAATTTACAATCGGTATTTCTTTGCCTTTTGCGTAAGATATTCTGTACATCATTTCTCTCTTATTAAGCATACAGCCACCGCAATGAACAATAAGCTTGTACTGTTCAAGATTGTCTGGAAATGTCATGCCACTTGAAAAATCAAATTGAATATCACCTCCGACAATTTGACGTATCCACCTGGGTATTTTTACTTTTCCTATATCATCCGACTGCCTGTGGTGTGTACATCCTTCTGCTATAAGAACCTTATCGCCAGGTTTAAGCCTTTCTAATGCTTTAAGCCCTTTTGTCAATTCGTCAAGGTCCCCTTTGTACCTTGCAAAGAGAATTGAAAAAGATGTTAAAGGTATGTCTCGAGGTGTATCTGCACTTACTTTTAAGAAAACCTGCGAGTCAGTAATAACTAATGCCGGTTTCTTCCCTAAATTCTCCAATGTTTCTTTCAGCTCGTATTCCTTTGTGACAATAGCTATAGCATCACTTTCAATCACTTCTCTTATCACCTGCTGCTGCGGTAGTATAAGCCTCCCTTTAGGTGCAGCCTTATCTATAGGAACTACAAGTACGACAAAATCACCAGGATTTATCAAATCAGACACCAAAGAAAGCTCTTTATCATCGTAAGGGGCCTTTTTAATTATTTGCCTTTTAAGCTCTTCTATGCCATAACCGCTATTGGCAGACGTCTCAACAAGCTCTAATTTTAATCTCTTTTCCCAATCAGCTTTTTGAATGAAATTAAATTGAGCCAGATCAGCTTTGTTTAAAACACCTACAACTGGAATGTTTTTTTCTCTGATCTTATCTAAAATTTCCTCCTCAAACTTCGACGGTCCAACCATGCCATCTATTACAAGCAAAGCAAGATCCGTCCTATTTAGTACTTCATACGTTTTTTTGACCCTTAGTTCCCCCAGCTCTCCTGTATCATCAAGTCCTGCAGTATCTATTATCACTACAGGGCCTATTGGCAGTATCTCCATCGCTTTATGCACAGGATCTGTTGTAGTACCTGCTACATCGGAAACAATAGCGATGTTTTGATTTGTAAGTGCATTTATTATGCTTGATTTTCCCGCGTTTCTTCTGCCAAATATTGATATATGCAATCTCGATGCATTTGGCGTCGTATTCATCTATTTTCCCCTCTCAATCTTTTTAATCCCGGTATACCCGGTTTTGTCATTTCATATTCATTAAGTATGACATCAAGCTGTTCTTCTTTTAAATATTTTTTAGCAACTTCTCTTATCGTCTTTCCTTCCTCTTTAGCCTCTTTTGCTATCATAGATGCTTTTTCGTATCCCAAATGAGGGCTTAACACAATCGCATATGATAAGCTGTTTTCCACCATTTCTTCAAGGTGATGTCGATTAGCCTCTATACCTTTTATGCATTTATATATAAACATGTCTACTGCATTTTTAAGAAGATCAATTTCGTTGAAAAGATTATAGGCAATAAGCGGCAATGTGAAATTAAGCTCAAATTCACCAGATTGTACTCCTAATGTGATAGCATAATCGCAGGACAATACTTGATATGCTGCCTGTTTTACTGCCTCAGGTATTACTGGATTTATCTTGCCTGGCATTATAGACGAACCAGCTTGTACTTCCGGTATGGTTATCTCCATAAGTCCACATCTTGGACCTGATGACATAAGTCTAATATCATTAGATATCTTGATAAGGTTTGTAGCAGCAGCTTTCAACATACCTGATACTTCCACAAAAACATCGTTATTTTGAGTAGGATCCATCATGTACTCAGCTCTGGCAAGTCCAATTCCTGTTATGTCTCTTAAAATCTCAATGACGCTATAGATATACCTTATGTCAGCATTTAGCCCTGTACCGACAGCAGTCCCTCCTATATTCACCTGCCTTAGCCTTTCCTCCACTTTGTATATCCTCCACCTATCCCTTGCGATTGCCTGTGCATATGCTCCAAACTCCTGACCCAGCATCACAGGCACAGCATCTTGCAGTTCCGTCCTGCCCATCTTAATTACGTCTTTAAACTCATCTTCCTTTTCTTGAAGCGCTACTTGTAGATTAGCAAAGCTTTCACTTAAAGGCTTTAAAAGTTTAATAGCAGCTATTCTTACAGCAGTAGGAAAAACATCGTTTGTGGATTGGCTTAAGTTTACATGATCAACGGGATTTACTAAATCGTAATTCCCTTTTTCGCCGCCAAGCAGCTCTATCGCCCTGTTTGCTATGACTTCATTCATATTCATATTTGCAGATGTACCTGCTCCACCCTGAAGTGCATCAACGATGAATTGGTCGTGAAATTTACCTTCGATTATTTCATCACATGCAATAATTATAGCATCTGCAATTTTTTTATCAAGCAATTTTATGTTTCTATTGGCTATAGCAGCCGCCTTTTTTACTTGCGCCAGTGCTATTATAAGCTCTCTGTGAATTGGTTCACCTGACAAATTGAAATTTTCATGAGCTCTTAAACTGTGAATGCCATAATAAGCATCATTAGGCACTTCCATATATCCTAAAATATCGTGTTCTATCCTGTAGCTCATCTTTTTTCACCTTCTTAACATGTATTCCAAAAACATCAAAGCTTTCATACAATATATTAGCATATTTTTATCAAAAATATATTATTATAATACTACTTGATTTTAATTTATACGAGGTGTATAATATTTACAAAAGATAATTTTTATCAAAAGAAATAAATTATCTTTAAATTAAAAGGAGGTTTTTTCTTATGACAAATTTATTTGGAGTTTACAAATGCAAGGAATGCGGAAATGTTGTAGAAGTTTTAAATGCCGGTGATGGAACATTGACATGCTGTGAAAAGCCAATGGAAGAGCAAATAGTAAATACAGTTGATGCCAGCAAAGAAAAACACGTTCCTGTGATACTAAAAGACGGCGATACAGTAACAGTAAAAGTTGGCAGCGTAGAACATCCTATGGAGGAAAAACACTACATAGAGTGGATTTCAATTTTAGCTGACGGAATTTACATGAGAAAGATGTTAAAACCAGGCGATAAACCTGAGGCCACATTCAAGACAGATGCAGCGAAGATTCAAGCTTGGGCATATTGCAATTTGCACGGCTTGTGGACTGCAGAGCTTTAAGATTTTCTCCTCCTATTTTTGCATTTGTTTAGTATAAAAGATGTCCCTATGCGGACATCTTTTTGCTTTGTTCAAAACATTCCTTGAAAGGTAGTATACAAAAGTATTCCGTTTAAAAGTATTATAAAAATCGAAATTATCCATCCTACAATTGTGGCAGCCAAATTGTTTACTAATTCCCCCATGTATTCTCTTTTAGAAGTTATTAACAACAGTGGTATTATAGCAAATGGAAGGGCAAAACTTAAAACGACTTGGCTTAATATGAGGGCATTCATTGGATTTACACCTAAGAAAAGCACTGCCATTGACGGTATTATCGTAATAATCCTTTTTAAAAGTGGAGGAAAAGTTTTATTTAAAAATCCATCCATAACCGTCTCACCTGCCATAGTCCCAACTGCAGACGATGAAAATCCCGATGATAAAAGGGCTAATGCAAAAGCTATACCTGAAAAAGAGCCCAATAAAGGTTCTAATGATCTGTGAGCATCTTCTATAGAATCAACATAAATACCATTTTTAAAGAAAACTGCCGCTGACACAATTACCATGGCCGCATTGACAATAAAAGCAATGTTCATGGCTATCACAATGTCCAGCCTTTCCATTGATAAGTGGTGCCTTTTCTCTTTTAAGCTTAACCCCTTGTTTCTACTTTGAACTAATTGAGAATGCAAAAATATTACGTGAGGCATTACTGTAGCTCCCAGCATACCAACTGCTATATACAAGGCATCTTCATTGACAATCGTTGGCATCAAGGTACTAAGTCCAACCTTCAGCCATTCTGGCTTTGCTAAAAACATTTCAAATCCATACGATAAGCATATTACACCTATCAATATTTCAATTATTAGCTCAACTGCCTTCTGTCCAAATCTCTGTAGATAAGTTATGAAAAGCGTCACAATTCCAGTTATGACACCTGCATAGGCCAATGGAATCTTAAAAAGAAGGTATATGCCAACAGCACCGCCTAAAAATTCTGCCATCGTGGTTGCAATGGCTGCAATCTCAGAAACGATAAATAGAAATACATTAATCTTTTTTGAGAATACGGCTCCACACATTTGAGATAGATTTTTTTCAGTAGCTATTCCTAACTTAGCCGATAAATATTGTAGAAAGATTGCAATCATATTGCTCCACAAGATGACCCACAAAAGGCTGTAATTGTATTTAGCACCTCCAGTTATATTTGTAGCAAAATTGCCAGGATCTATATAAGCGACGCTTACTACAAACGCTGGACCTACATACTTTAAAAAATCAGCGATCTTCTTTACAATTAGATTTCCTAAAGCCTTTTTGCTTCTTTCAGCAAAATCTGTCACAGCCACACTATTTAAATCTTTCATAATATGTCACATCCTTTTTCACATTGGCAACATTTTTAGCCAATCCTAAAATTTAAAATTCTAACATAGAATATGTTAAAAGGATGTATTTCGTTACATTTAAAAAGAAGGTGAATAAATTGCAGGACAAATTTCGCACTTTCAGCGAATACATGAAGAAAGAGAATAACTCATTGACAGCATCTATGGAAGATTATCTCGAAATGATATGTAGATTATCAGCCAAATCAGGCTATGTAAGGCTGCACGAAGTGGCAAATGCATTGAATGTCCAGCCACCATCCGCCACAAAGATGGTTCAAAAACTTTCTGAGCTTAATCTTATAGACTATGAAAAGTACGGCGTCATAACTTTAAGCAATGAAGGCAAATCAATCGGAGAAGCTCTTATAAAAAGGCATAACACAATCTTAGAACTTCTAAAGACACTTGGAATAGAAGAAAACAATCTTCTTGAAGAAACAGAAAAAATAGAACACACTGTAAGCACAGAAACGCTCAATTGTTTCTTACGTTTTATGGACTTTTTAGAACAAAATAACGACATTAAAGAAAAATTAACTCAGTACATGAAATCAAAAAGAGATTAAAAGTGGATTAAAATTTACAATTCCGTAATAATTGCAATTTTTAATATGCTATAATTATAAATGTACAATATTTTGCAAAAAGGAATGGGGATTTTAATGTCATTATTGAAACTGGGAATTGATGTAGTTCTTCATCTTGACAAGTATTTAGGCACCATAATACAAGCGTATGGTACCGCCACATATTTACTTATATTCCTCATATTGTTTTTTGAGACAGGCATCGTCATAACGCCATTTTTGCCTGGTGATTCGCTAATATTTGCTGCAGGTGCTTTCGCTGCCATAGGTTCACTAAATGTATTCAGCTTATTTATAGTAGTCGCGTTGGCTGCAATATTAGGTGACACTGTAAACTACCACATAGGAAGATTTATAGGCGAAAAAATATACGAAGCTGAAAACTTAAAATTGATAAAGAAAGAACACCTTTTAGAAGCCAGAAACTTCTATGATAAATACGGTAGTATGACAATAGTATTAGGAAGGTTCATACCTATCATAAGGACGTTTGTACCGTTTGTAGCAGGCATAGGTGAGATGAATTACATCCACTTCCTCACCTACAATGCATTAGGCGGCGTAGCCTGGGCAGCATTGTTTTCATTTGGTGGTTACTACTTTGGAAACCTTGAAGTTGTCAAAACACATTTTGGATTTGTCACAATAGCCATAATCGTGATTTCTTTGATACCTGCTTTAGTAACTTTCTTGAGAAAGAAGTAAGCGAGATATAATCTCGCTTTTTTTATACCTTTATTTGATAAGGCTTTATCATAATTCTTTAATTAAAAAACATTTTTAGTTAAATTATTGACAATAAAATTAATATATTGTAATATTAAGATATAATAATGCTTTTAATAGGAGGAAGAGTTATGAAAGTTGTAATTGTCGGGGGCGTTGCTGGCGGCGCATCTGCTGCAGCAAGGTTAAGAAGACTTGATGAAGACGCTGAAATAATACTCTTTGAAAAGGGAGAATATATATCTTATGCCAACTGCGGTCTGCCGTATTATATAGGCGAAGTCATAAAAGAACGTGAAAAATTAGTCGTTCAAACACCAGAAGCTATGTCAAAGCGCTTCAACATCGACATAAGGACTCTATCAGAAGTCACAAAGATAAATCCTGATGAAAAAACCGTAGTCGTTCATGATATAAAAAATGACAGAACCTATACAGAAAGCTACGACAAACTGATACTGTCACCTGGCGCAGAACCTATAAAGCCACCGATGCCAGGCATAGATGGCAAAAATATTTTTACACTTAGAACTATTCCAGATACTTACAGGATAAAAGACTTTGTCGACAACAACAAACCTAAAAAGGCCGTTGTAGTAGGAGGAGGCTTTATTGGTCTTGAAGTAGCAGAAAATTTAAAAGAAGCAGGACTCGATGTGACAATCGTAGAATTAGCTGACCATGTAATGGCACCTCTTGATTACGAAATGGCTGCAATTGTACATCAACGCCTTAAAGATAAAGGTGTAAATCTCATATTAAAAGATGGTGTAAAAGAGTTTCACCACAAAGAAGGCATAACGACTGTCGCATTGAATAGCGGCAATACGTTAATCACTGACATGGTCGTATTAGGCATAGGCGTAAGGCCAGACACAAAATTAGCAAAAGACGCAGGCCTCGCAATCGGCGAAAGAGGCGGCATAAAAGTCAATGAATACATGCAGACATCAAATCCTGATATATACGCTGTAGGCGATGCTATAGAGGTAAAAGACTATATAAACGGAAGCAATACTTTGATTCCATTAGCCGGACCTGCAAACAAACAAGGTCGTATCGCAGCAGACAATATTTGCGGAAGAAAAAGCAAATATGACGGTACGCAAGGCACTTCTGTTGCAAAAATTTTCGACTTGACTGTTGCAGCAACAGGAAACAATGAAACAATCTTAAAAAGGGCCGGGATAGATTACGAAAAAGTCATAATACATCCAAATTCACATGCCAGCTACTATCCTGATGCACTACCTATGACCATTAAACTCATATTCAGAAAAGACGATGGAAAAATCTTAGGCGCTCAAATAGTTGGATTTGACGGTGTTGATAAGAGAATAGATGTCATCGCTACTGCAATACGCAGCAATATGACAGTTTATGACTTAGAAGAACTTGAGTTGGCATACGCTCCACCATACTCATCAGCAAAAGACCCTGTAAACATGGCTGGTTTTGTAGCTTCCAATATATTAAAAGGTGATATAAGCGTATTCCACTGGGACGAAGTTAAAGATATAGATTTGTCTAAGTCTTTAATACTTGACGTAAGAACGGATCTTGAGTATCAACTTGGAAACATTAATGGTTCTATAAACATACCTGTAGATGAGCTAAGAGAAAATCTTCACAAAATTCCAAAAGATAAAGATCTATACGTATACTGTCAAGTAGGCTTAAGAGGATATATAGCTTGTAGGATACTGATGCAAAATAGCTTTAAATCTGTCAAAAATCTAAGTGGCGGTTATAAAATATACGAAACCGCAACATCAGATTTCACCGATATAACAGTGAGATACGACGATGAACAGACAGAGTGCGGCATCTGCGTAAAAGATAAAAAAAAATCAGATGACACAGTAGCAACGGCAACATTAGAGATCGATGCATGTGGACTTCAATGTCCGGGTCCTATAATGCAGACATTCAACGCAATAAAAAATCTAAAAGATGGAGACATACTAAGGATAAAGGCTTCAGACCCAGGATTTGAAAATGACATTAAGACATGGTGTCAAAGAACAGGAAATGCTCTTCTTAACTTATATCATGAAGGAAAAATCATTGTAGCAGATATAAGAAAAAATGCAGCTACAAAAGCAGTTGAAACAAAGACATCTTCTGATAAAAACGACAAGGCAATCATAGTATTCAGTGGAGACTTAGACAAAGCCATAGCCGCATTCATAATAGCAAATGGTGCTGCTGCAATGGGAAGAAAGGTAACTCTCTTCTTCACATTCTGGGGCCTTAATATACTGAGAAAGCCAGAAAAAGTGTCAATCAAGAAAGACTTCTTCAGTAAGATGTTTGGCATGATGATGCCAAGGGGTTCTAAAAAGCTAAAGCTTTCAAAGATGAATATGTTTGGCATAGGACCTAAAATGATAAGGTACATCATGAACAAGAAAAACGTATCTTCACTGGAAGATTTAATACAGCAAGCACTTAAAAACGGTGTAAGGATTGTGGCATGTAACATGTCGTCTGACATAATGGGTATAACTAAAGATGAGCTTATAGATGGTGTTGAATTAGGCGGCGTAGCATCATTTATAGGTGCAGCAGAACAGTCAGACACTACACTCTTTATATAAAATTTGGAGGGATTTCCGCTGAAAAACAGTGCTATAGACATCGAAAAAGATTTTAAAAAGTATGAAACAATAGCAGAAAAATTAAAAGCCATAGCGCATCCGTACAGGCTTTGCATCGTAAGAGGACTTCTATCAGGAGAATGCAACGTGACTACGATACAAGAATGCTTAAACTTACCTCAATCAACCGTATCACAGCACATATCAAAGCTAAAATCTGCTGGCATAATAGAGGGAAAGCGAAACGGACTTGAAATCTGCTATCGAGTTGTAGACAATGACATAATAAATTTAGTCAAGCTTTTATTTAATGATTAAGAGATAGGAAAAAGATCCTATCTCTTTTTTACGCCTAACTGTACTATTCTTCATCAAACAGTTTTGGAGATCCTATAGTTTTCTTATTTTTTATGCTGTTCCTCAAATCAATTGCTTTATAAACATCTACATCTATCACATCGCAAAACGATTTTAAATCTTTAATTGATAGCTCTTCTATGGCACAATTTTTATCTATTGCGTACAACACGACTTTCCCGGTTATCTCATGTGCTTTTCTAAATGGAATTCCCTTAGATACAAGGTAATCTGCAAAATCTGTAGCATTCATATACCCGTATTTTGCTGCATTTGCCATATTATCACTTTTTACCTTCATCGTTTTTACCATGCCATTAAAAACCGCAATCGACATTTTCAAAGTGTCTATTGCATCAAAAAGCGCTTCTTTGTCCTCTTGCATATCTTTGTTATAAGCGAGAGGAAGTCCCTTCATGACTGTAAGCAAAGTCATTAAATCTCCATACACCCTTCCTGTTTTACCTCGTATAAGCTCCGCAGCATCTGGATTTTTTTTCTGAGGCATCATGCTGCTTCCTGTAGAATACCTATCATCTAACTCTATAAAATCAAATTCCTTGCTGGACCAAAGGACTATTTCCTCACAAAATCGGCTTAGGTGCATCATTAAAATTGAAGAAAAGCTTAAAAACTCTATCACAAAATCCCTATCGCTAACTGCATCGAGGCTATTTTTAGTTATATCGTCAAATCCAAGAAGCTTTGCCACGTACATTCTATCTATATTGTACGATGTACCTGCTAATGCACCTGATCCCAATGGCATTATATTTACCCTTTTTACCATATCATTAAGCCTTGATAAGTCTCTTTTAAACATCTCCACATACGCCATCATGTGATGTCCAAAAGTGACAGGCTGAGCCCTTTGCAAATGGGTATATCCAGGCATGATTGCATTCTTGTATTCATCTGCTTTTCTTTTAAGAATGTCAATTAAAATTTCAATGCCGCTTTCAATTTCATTTATAACATCTCTTAAATAAAGCCTCACATCTGTTGCTACTTGGTCATTGCGGCTTCTTCCTGTATGCAGTTTTTTACCTACATCACCTATCTTCTCAGTTAAAAGTCTTTCAACATAAGTATGCACATCTTCATCATCAGGTATAAATTCTGTCTCAGTTTCCTTTAAAATCTCATTTAGCCCATCTACAATGAGCTTTGTCTCATCGTCCTTTAATACACCCGCTTTATTTAAACCTTTTGCATGGGCTATAGAACCTTCTACATCGTATTTAAAAAGGCGCATATCGAAAGAAATGGAGGAATTAAAATCCTCCATAAGTTTGTCTGTATCTCCTTTAAACCTACCGCCCCACAGCTTCATTAAAATCTTCCTTTCTGCTTATATCCATAAGCGCTTTTATTTTAAGCGGCAATCCGAATAAGTTTATAAACCCTTCTGCATCCTTTTGATTGTAAACTTCATCTTCGCCAAATGTAGCAAACTCTTCACTGTATAGTGAATATGGGGACTTTGAACCTGCATTTATCAAGTTTCCTTTGTAAAGTTTAAGCCTTACAGTACCAGTCACATTCTGCTGTGTCACATCAACAAACGCATCTAAAGACTCTCTAAGCGGAGAAAACCATAATCCATTGTAGACAATGTCTGCATACTTTTGCGCTACCAAATCTTTAAACCTCATGGTTTCCTTATCCAAAACCAAATACTCCAACTCTTTGTGGGCTGCATAAAGAACCGTTCCTGCAGGCGTTTCATATACACCGCGAGACTTAATGCCTACAAGCCTATTTTCTACAATATCAGCTATGCCTATACCATTTCTTCCGGCTATCAAATTAAGATCTTCTATCATCTTTGAAGGACTTGCGTATGACTTTCCATTTACTTTTACAGGTATCCCCTTTTCAAACTCTAAAACAACGTACTCTGGCTCATCCGGCGCATTCTCTGGTGGAACAACCATATCGTACAAACTGTTTTTAGGCTCATTCCACGGATCTTCCAAATCACCGCCTTCATGGCTTACGTGCCATAAATTGTTATCAACACTGTATATCTTTTCCTTTGTTACAGGCACAGGAATGCCTTTTTTCTTAGCATAGTCTATTTCCTGTTCCCTTGACTTAAAGTCCCATATCCTCCACGGTGCTATTATCTCTATTGATGGATCAAGGGCCTTTATTGACACTTCAAACCTTACTTGGTCATTTCCTTTTCCAGTAGCGCCGTGCACTATCGCCTTTGCACCTTCCTTGTGAGCTATCTCCACAAGCTTTTTAGCAATAAGGGGCCTTGCAAATGAAGTGCCTAATAGATACTTGCCCTCATACACAGCTCCTGCTTTTAATGTAGGAAAAATATAATCCTCCACAAATTCATCTTTTACATCTTCCACGTATATCTTGCTGGCACCGCTTAATAATGCCTTTTCTTTTATGCTGCTAAGCTCGCTTCCCTGGCCTACATCTATACACGCAGCTATTATCTCACATTCGTAATTTTCTTTAAGCCATGGTATTATGACAGACGTATCTAAACCGCCTGAATACGCCAAAACCACTTTTTCTCCTTTTAACATATAAATCTTCCTTTCTAACTTAATTACAAAGCAGATTTCTTTAAGTTTTTAGACTGCAGCTCATGATACTCATTTAACGATAGGTAGTTAAGTCCGCTTATTTTCACCTTCTGCACCGCTTGAAGCGCTGCCTTCGCCGTATCAAGGGATGTAAACAGCGGAACTCTGTATTCACATGCAGTTCTCCTAAGTATAAATCCATCATTGTCTACTTTCTTGCCGCGATTCGGTATATTGATGACTAATGAAAAATACCCTTCTTTTAATAGCCTTATGGCATCTTTTATATTTACATGTTTCACACTAATTCCAGCAGAATTAAAATGTCTGGCTGTACCGGATGTGCCAAATAACTCATATCCAGCATCATGATACTTTTTTACCGTACTCATTGAATCGCTTATACTTCTACTTGCTATAGAAATTAAAACCCTTCCACTGACAGGTATATCTAAGTTGGCTCCTGCCATAGCTTTGTAAAGAGCCCCTTCGTAGCTTAAATCTATGCCCATTATTTCTCCAGTAGACTTCATCTCCGGTCCCAGCATCACTTCCACATTAGTAAGCTTCTCTGTTGAAAATACAGGTGCCTTTACGATTGTATGGGTCGTCTTTGGCCATAAAACATCATGATATCCTAAGCTCTTTAGTGTATCGCCTAATGCGATTTTTACGGCTATGTCTATCATAGGTACTCCTGTTGCTTTGCTTATTACAGGAACTGTCCTTGAAGCCCTCGGATTTACCTCCAAGACGTAGACAACACCATCTTTAACTACAAATTGAATATTGATAAGCCCTTTTACTTTTAAGGTACACGATATTTTCTTTGTGTACTCTACAATTGTAGATATTTCATGATCCGATAAATTTCTCGCAGGGTACATTGAGAAGCTGTCACCAGAATGGACACCTGCTCTTTCTATATGCTCCATTATCCCAGGAATCAATACATCCGTGCCATCGGATATAGCATCTACTTCAACTTCTCTTCCTTCAATGTACTTATCAATCAAGACAGGCTTCCCTGGAGATACCTTCATGGCATTTGATACATAGTCTATTATCTCTTGAAGTGTGTTTACTTTTTCCATTGATTGGCCACCTATTACGTATGAAGGTCTCACTAAAAGAGGAAATCCTATTGTCAGTGCTACATCTTTTGCATCGCCTACTGATAGCGCATATCCGCCTTTTGGCTGGTTTATATTTAGCTTCTTAAGAAGCTTAGAAAACTTTTCTCTGTCTTCACTGTCATCGATGCTTTCAAATGAAGTGCCCAATATATTTACACCATTATCAGACAGTCCTTGTGCCAAGTTTATAGCTGTTTGGCCTCCAAACATCACCAAAACACCAAGAGGTTTTTCCTTTTCGATGATATTCAATACATCTTCCAGCGTCAGTGGTTCGAAGTACAGCCTATCGCCTGTATCAAAATCTGTGCTTACCGTCTCAGGATTGTTATTTATTATGATTGATTTGATTCCCTTGCTTTTAATGGCCCAAAGTGCTTTTACTGAACAATAATCAAATTCTACGCCCTGCCCTATTCTAATAGGACCTGAGCCTAAAACTATGACTTTCTTTATGTCGTGATGAATAGGAACTTCATCGTATTCTCCGTACGTTGAATAAATATACTGCGTAACAGATTCAAACTCCGCTGCACATGTGTCAACCATCTTATAAGCTGGGAATATGCCGTAGCTTTTCCTCAATTCCCTGACAGCTTTTTCATCTATCCCTTTGATATTGGCAATTTCCTTATCTGAAAAGCCCATTCGCTTTGCTTTTTCTAAAACCTCTTTTGTCAAATCGTTTATAAATATCTCTTTTTCCATATTTACTATATCTAAGAGTTTATTTATAAACCACTTATCTATGTTGGATATTTCATTTATATGATTCACAGTGACACCGCGACGAAGTGCCTCAGCTATATAAAATAGCCTCATGTCATTTGGCTTTTTAATGTTGTCGATGATCTCCTCATCTCTTAATTTTTTTATGCTTTCATTTGTAAGTCCATATGCTTTTATCTCTAAAGACCTTACAGCCTTTAAGAGGGATGTTTCAAAGCATCTGTCTATTGCCATCGTCTCTCCTGTAGCTTTCATCTGAGTACCAATCTTTCTGTCTGTCTCATAGAATTTGTCAAATGGCCACCTTGGAATCTTTGTAACAACGTAGTCAAGCGATGGCTCAAACAAAGCTGTAGTCTTTTCCGTGACAGGGTTTTTTATCTCATCAAGTGTATAGCCAACAGCTATTTTAGCAGCTATCTTGGCTATAGGATAACCTGTAGCTTTTGATGCCAAAGCACTTGAGCGGCTAACCCTTGGATTTACCTCTATAACGTAATACTGATGGCTATTAGGGTCCAATGCAAACTGAACATTGCAACCGCCTTCAATCTTCAATGCCTTTATGATTTTCAAACTAGCAGTCCTCAACATCTGATACTCGTAATCTGTCAGTGTCTGTGACGGCGCTACGACGATGCTGTCACCTGTGTGGACACCAACCGGATCAAAGTTTTCCATATTGCATATAGTTATGCAATTGTCGTTGCTGTCCCTCATAACTTCGTATTCTATCTCTTTGTAACCGTAAAGGGATTTTTCTATCAGCACTTCATGTGCCATGCTTTTCTTTAAGCCTAAATCAACTATAACCTTAAGCTCATCTTCATTGTTTGCTATACCGCCTCCAGTTCCACCTAATGTAAAGGCAGGCCTGACTATAAGTGGATAGCCGCACTTTTCTGCAAATTTAATCGCATCATCTACATTATTTACGGTCGCGCTTTCTGCTATAGGTTCTCCTATCTCTTCCATCTTCTTTTTAAACAATTCCCTGTCTTCAGCAGTCTTTATTGATTCAATAGAAGTTCCCAATACCTTTAGATTGTACTTATCGATTATTCCGCTTTCCTTAAGTTTTACAACCACATTAAGCCCTGTCTGTCCACCGATTGTCCCTAATATTCCATCTGGCCTTTCTTTGTCTATTATAGCTTCCAATACGTCAACTTCCGGATTTTCTATATAAACCACATCGGCGATCTCTGTATCTGTCATTATTGTAGCAGGATTGTTATTCACTAAGATAACTTTTAATCCTTCTTCTTTCAATGATTTGCATGCTTGTGTTCCGGAATAGTCAAACTCTGCAGCTTGACCTATTACGATAGGCCCTGAGCCTATAACAAGCACTTTATTCACTCCTTCATATTTCGGCAAGATAAGACCTCCTTCTATAAACACAAGTTATATCCATGAACTTATCAAAAATATACATTGAATCATGTGGACCAGGACACGCTTCTGGGTGATATTGGACGGAAAATACCGGCAAGTACTTATGCCTTATTCCTTCCACCGTATTATCATTTAAGTTCATATGAGTGACTACTATCTCGTCGCTATTTATAGAGCTTTCTTCTACAGCGTATCCATGGTTTTGCGATGTTACAAATGACTTTCCTATCATCAAATCTTTTACAGGTTGGTTTGAGCCTCTGTGACCAAATTTCATCTTTATGGTATTGCAACCCATAGCAAGGGCGATTATCTGATGTCCTAAGCATATACCTAAAACTGGTATCTTGCCTATAAAAAACTTCGCCAGCTCTATGGCAGAAGTTGCATCTTTTGGATCCCCTGGGCCATTTGAAAAGAATACGGCTTCAGGTTCAATCGCCATTACATCTTCTATGCAAACATCGTAAGGAAATACGTATATATCAAATCCTACATTGTTTAACATATTTAAAATGTTCTTTTTGGTGCCAAGATCTATAAACGCCAATTTTGGGCCTTCTCCTTGTATGTGATACGGCTTTCTTGTGGATACTTCTTTAAGCAAATCCACTTTGATATCAGGTACTATTGCATTGACATCATTTGTAATAATGCCTCTCATAGTTCCATTTGATCTCAATTTTTTAGTCAATTCCCTCGTATCAACACCTATCAAAACCGGTATGTTATTTCTGTCTAGATAATCAAGTAATGAAGAATCTGAGAGAAAATTGCTGGGACTATCACAGTACTCTCTTACAACATACCCTCTAATATGTGGCTTTTCTGATTGAAAATCGTACTTATTGATGCCGTAATTTCCAATAAGCGGATATGTCATGACGACGATCTGCCCCGCATAAGATGGATCCGTGATAATTTCTTGATATCCAGTCATGCCTGTATTAAAGACAACTTCCCCAAAACCTTGGAAATTCTTGCTTATAATATTGCCTTCAAAAATACTGCCATCTTCCAACTTCAAGTACCCTTTCATCTTAAAACCCCATTTCATGTAATACATCGTCAAGAATTATCGTAGCAGTGTCAAGTTCATCTTTAGTAACAATGAGTGGCGGTACAAACCGCAAAACATTGTGGTTTACACAGTTTATGAGAAGTCCTTTTTCCAAGGCTTTTAGCACTATCTCACCTGCATCATCCAAATCAACTTCGCATCCTATCATGAGACCTTTTCCTCTTACCTCTTTTATAACTTTATATCTATCTTTTAATCCATTAAGCTTTTCCTTAAAATACTCTCCTTTTTTCACCACATCATCAAGAAAACCTTCCTTTGTAACCTCCTTCATGACTGCTATTCCAGCAGCACATGCAAGAGGGTTTCCTCCAAACGTTGATGCGTGATCGCCAGGTTTAAATACTGCCACATTTTCTTTTGCCACAATCGCACCTATTGGCACACCACCACCTAATGCCTTAGCCAATGTCATAATGTCTGGTTCTATGCCAATGTGTTGATATGCAAAAAGCTTTCCTGTCCGTCCAATGCCTGTCTGGACTTCATCCACAATCAATAGAATGTCATTTTCATCGCATATTTCTCTAATCTTTTTTAAATACTCAAGACTTCCCTCATGTATGCCGCCTTCCCCTTGTATGATTTCTATCATGATTGCGCATACATCATCATCTAAAGCACTGTAAATATCGTCAATGTCGTTGTACTTTACGTACTTAAACCCCTCCAATAGCGGTCCAAAACCTTCATGGTATTTCATCTGACCTGTTGCTGTAAGAGCACCAAATGTCCTTCCATGAAATGAATTTTTCGCGCTGATGATTTTATACCTTTTGTCACCGTATTTAATCGATGCGTATTTTCTTGCAAGCTTAATTGCTCCCTCATTGGCTTCTGCACCGCTGTTGGCAAAAAACACTTTATCGCCAAACGAGTTTTCCGCAATCAGTTTAGCCAGTTTAATCTGATTTTCATTCCAGTAAAGATTTGAACAGTGTATCAAAGTCTCCGCTTGACTCTTGATGGCATCTACTATTGGTGGATAACAGTGACCAAATGCGTTTACAGCGATGCCTGCCACAAAATCAAGGTACATATTTCCATCTGTATCCCAAACCTTTGTGCCGTTGCCTTTTGATAGTGTAATGGGATAGCGTCCATAAGTATTCATCACATACTTTTTGTCATCAGAGATTGTCATCGTCAAAGCACTCCTTTCCTATCATAGTTCCAATCCCTTCGTCAGTGAATATTTCTAAGAGAAGCGAATGTGTCAATCTTCCATCGATTATGTGTGCCCTCTTAACACCATTTTCTACTGCTTGAATGCAGCATCTTAATTTAGGTATCATGCCACCTGTAATCTTTCCTGTCGTCATAAGCTCTTTAGCCGCATCTAAATCAATTCTCGATATAACGCTACTTTTATCATTCACATCCGACAGTATGCCTTCCACATCTGTTAAAAGTATGAATTTCTCAGCCTTTAAAGCTTCCGCTATTCTACCTGCTGCTGTATCAGCATTTACATTGTAAGTCTTCCCATCCTTACCAACAGCACACGGAGCAATAACCGGTATAAATCCCTTCTCAAGCATCATCTTTATAACATCAATATTGACTTCTTCAATTTTCCCAACAAAACCTATGTCTCCATTTGCAGTATCTTTCTCGGCTACGAGAAGCTTCCCATCTTTTCCGCTTATCCCTATAGCTTTGCCACCTATCTCATTTAAAATTGAAACTATTTCTTTGTTTATCTTGCCTGTAAGAACCATCTCAACTACTTCCATTGTCTTTTCATCTGTAACCCTCAAACCGTTTATAAATTTTGACTCAATATTGAGGCTTTCAAGCATCTTGTTTATGTCTGGGCCGCCTCCATGTACGACGACTGGATTCAGTCCAACGTATTTTAGCAAAACTATATCCTGCATTACCATTTTCTTTATATCGGAATCTATCATGGCATTGCCACCGTACTTTATCACAACAGTAGCACCGGAAAACTTTTTAATATAAGGTAGGGCCTCTATTAATATTTTAGCTTTTGCGATTTCATCGCCGTATTTTTGCCTCTTTATCATGTCCTGTAGCTCCCGTTTATTTTTACATAATCGTAGCTTAAATCACAGCCCCACGCTAAAGCTTCATGTTTTCCGGCATTTAAATCAACTACTATCGAAATCTCTTTTTCACTTAATATCTCTTTCGCTTTGTCTTCGCTAAAAGGAACATAACCGCCATTTTCACAAACTTTTATAATTCCCTTGTTGCTTTTCAAATATATATCAACGCTGTCTTGCGAAAAATTAGCTCCTGAATAACCCAAAGCCGCAATGATTCTCCCCCAATTGGCGTCTTCTCCAAATATAGCCGTCTTAACCAAATTTGAATTGACAATAGATTTAGAAGCTAAAATCGCATCATCTTCCGTAGGTGCATTGACTACACTTACCTCCACGAACTTAGTAGCACCTTCGCCATCTTTGGCTATTTGCTTTGCCAAATGCTTATTTACATATAAAAGGGCGTTGTAAAAAATCTCATACTCATGTGTATCTTCCTCTATCGTAGGATTGCCTGCCATACCGTTAGCCAGCATTATGGCAGTATCATTTGTGCTCATATCTCCATCGACAGATATCATGTTGTAGGACCTCTTTACACTCTCTTTCAATGCCTTATCTAAAGCCTTTTTCGATATGTCTGCATCTGTAGTAATAAAAGACAGCATTGTAGCCATATTTGGAGAAATCATGCCAGACCCTTTAGCAATACCACCTATATAAACTTCATAGCCTTTTATGTTAAACTTTACGGCAACTTCTTTTGTAAATGTATCTGTGGTAAGAATCGCTTCTGCAGCCTCTTTTCCGCCATCTTTCGACAGTCCTTGAGAAGCCAATTCTATTCCTTTGGCAATTTTGTCCATAGGAAGTGTCACACCGATAACACCTGTTGAGCAGACAAGCACATCGCTGCTATCTATATTTAGATACTTGGCCGCCATATTAGCCGTAGATGAAGCATCTTCATATCCTTTCTGTCCTGTGCACGCATTGGCATTGCCACTATTTACGACTATTGCCTGCGCTTCACCATTTTTTATTTTCTCCATGTCTAAAATCACTGGAGCCGCTTTCACCTTATTTGTAGTAAATGCTGCAGCAGCATTGGCCTTTTTCTCAGAGTATATCATGGCAAAATCCTTTTTCGCTTTCTTTATGCCTGCAAACACACCTGAGGCTAAAAATCCCTTAGGAGATGTGACATTTCCTTCAATCACCTCAAAATCCTCCATTATCATATCCTCCTTAAGCTTATCATTATGGAAAAACTGGCACCATCTTTAATCCTTTAGCTTCATTGATGCCAAACATTATATTCATGTTTTGGACAGCCTGCCCAGATGCACCTTTCACCAAATTATCAATGACAGACATGATTATCAATGTATTAGAATGTCTATCAATTTCTAATCCAATATGGCAAAAATTTGATCCATATACGCTTTTTGTAGATGGATATTCACCGATATCCAATATTTTCACAAAGTATTCATCTTTATAGAACTCACTGTAAATCTCGTGAATGCTTTCTATCGAAATATCTTTTTTCAATCGGCAGTACATAGTGCTTAATATTCCTCTTGTCATAGGCATCAAATGGGGAGTAAAAACGACTTTTGTATCTTCGTGATTTAACTTTGAAAGCTCTTGTTCTATTTCTGGTATGTGTCTGTGCTTTGCCACGTTGTAAGGCTTTATGCTTTCATTGCACTCTGCATACATATTTCCCTGCTTTGGACTGTGGCCTGCGCCAGATACACCAGATTTGGAATCAATTATTATATGATTTTCTATTATTCCGCTTTTTAGAGCTGGCGCCAAACCAAGAATTGCAGATGTAGGATAACATCCCGGATTCCCAACAATCATCGCATTTTTAATCTCATGCCTATGAATCTCTGGAAGCCCATAAACTCTGCTTACGCTGCCGTAAACATCGCTACTTACCCCATACCACTCCTTGTAAGTTTTGAAATCATCAAATCTAAAATCCGCACCAAGGTCAATTAGCTTTACTCCACTTTTGCATAATTTTTCAGCCATATTCATTGCATATCCAGATGGAAGTGCTGTAAATACCACATCACAGCTTTCAACAATATCGTCAATATTCAGTTCATGAAGCTCTACTTTACAAAATCCTTTTAAAGAGTGATACACATCTTCAATTTTTTTACCATTGAAATTTTGAGATGATAAGTATTTTATCTGGACATCTTCGTGATTTGATAAGATTCTAATGAGCTCTACGCCTGTATAGCCTGTAGCTCCTAATATGCCGACCCTCACCATTGAGATCCCACCTTCAATATTTTATATATATTAATTTTGACTTATATTTATGCATTAAACATTAAAAAAATAATGTGAAATATGTATAAATAGTATTTATTTTTTATATTTATTCGTTGTTTTTATTATTATATCACCTTCTGAAATTTTTTCAAGTATTTTTTCGCAAAAATATAGTTAAATTTTCATCCATTTATAGTAAAATATAAATGAAAGCCAAAACTTTTCAGGAGGTTTAATCATGGGAAAGAAAATAGTCGGAATTGTACTTATATTGTTAGGACTTATCTATCTAAATGACAACCTGGGCTTACTATCAAGATACGGAATAACATTGGATATGTCTAATATATGGCCTCTTTTCATATTGATACCAGGAATCATGATGGAAGTAAGCTACTTAAAGCAAAGAAAAAATCCTGAAATCTTAGTTCCAGGCGGAATACTTACATCAATGGGCATCATTTTTTACTTTGACATCTTCACAAACTGGATTTACTCTGAATACACATGGCCTCTTTACATTCTATCTGTAGCAATAGGCCTTCTGCAGCTTTACATCGTAAGCAGAGATTTTGTGCTTATAGGCTTAGTCATGGTAATTACCTCTGCTGTAATATTAAGCTATACGTCAATTTTGTACAACCAATTTTCCATCATATGGCTAAATCCAAACTTGATAATCTCAATCATGATAATCTTATTGGGACTTGCTTTAGTCATAAGGGGCCGGAAAAAATAGCATTGAAAAAGACTGAAATAGATTCAGCCTTCTTAATCCGGATCAAGATAAGACAACTTTGTATATATTTTTATAGCTGTAAAAATATATAACGTTCGAGTTTATAGCATCAAAAATCAATTAAGGTTATATGAAAATAATTCAACATATAATGCAAGAATTACTGCTTGTCGTAGAAAAAATAATCGAATTATTGAATGGTAAATTCACCAATCCAGAATTTGAAGAATCGGAACTAAAAAACTTTTTAATTCTTTTGGGAGAGAAATCTGCACAGAAGTACTTCATAAACTTGATCAAAACATATATGAAGACAAATATCAAAAGAAATGTTAAGTGATAATTCAAAAAGATTGTCAAAAGATAGTAACAATAGCATTTCGAGATATAACATAAAGAAACAGAGAAATAGCATATCTTATAAACAAAATGAAATGAATTTCAAGGATTATGAAACGAAAGTTATGAAATAAAAAGTCATGGTAAACGCCATGACAAATACAACAACTAGACAGAGTTCCGCTCCATCCCTTGTCTATCTAGTCTATTTTTCATTTTTAATATAATAAATGTCGGGTTTTTTATAATTTACATATACAGTTAAGGACTTTCCTTCTTTGTCAATACCCTTTATTATCCAGTAAACTGGACAAGGAGATTTTTCAATAAGTTTTGGATCATCAAAAAATTTATCTAGATCAACTTCTAAATTTTTAAGCTCTTCTGATTTTACTTTAGTAATTTCCGCTTTTTCTTTAGCCACTTTCAAAGCTTCATTATCAGATATTCCACCAACCACATCTCCTTGTTTTTTTAGATTTGAACATCCTGTGAGAGCCAAAATAAGTAACATTGTCATTGTCCATTTTTTTGATATCATAAATATCACCTTTTTATGGAATAAATATATGTGCATATTTGAAAGTCCCATCAAATGCAATATACACATCTGTAGGAGTTTCACTCCATGTATCATGTACTATTACATATTCTTCTGTTATTTCTCCAAGTTCTGTTACGTATTCATATCCAACACATGCCATTGTATGATTTTCATAAGTTGGATGTCCTATTACCGATAATAATAAGGGTCTTGAATTATTTATTTCATTCCTTATATCATAATAGCTAGGAGGATTTAAATCATAACCATCAAAATTTGTATATCCTTTTGATTTTATATATTGAATAGTACCAGACATAATAAATAAAACATTAGTAGAACCATTACTATCTGTTCCCATATTCATTGCCAATTTTTCTATTACTTGATTAGTAGTTTCATTAATAACAAGGTTAGGATATCCATGAGCATCCCAATAATAAATCAAATTAGCTGCTGATGTAGGAGCACAGCCTTTATACCAAGCCAAATCTGGAACACCACTTATTTTCTTCGTAGTTATTGTTCCACTATTCATTGGATTAAAATCAAATAATTTGTTCCATGTTTTTACATTATTAACATCTAAGTTAATATCTGAGGAATTTATTGTACTTTGATTTATGTCTTTATAAATAATTTTTTTATAATTTCTAATATCAAATAATTCTTCCTCTTGATCATAATTGTTTCTATTTATAATAAATTTTATCATATATGTATTAGGGAAAAAATATACATAAATCGTTTTTTTAAGTGTTTCATTTCTTTGAAGATTTTGTTTTATCTTGGATAAGCCAATACTATATGGTGAACTAGCTCGGGAATATTCTAAAATAGGCGGCATATTTTTATTAGCGCTTACTATAATATAGCCTAATAATGCAGTCTTGTCATATACATTAAAAAGATAAGCAATAACATTATTATTAAAATCGACTAATTCTGTTCCATCGTCTACTTCGCCATTAATCCAGTCTTTAAATTCAGCATTATGCTTTTCTCTAATAACATGATTTGCTGCAATCTTTTTCGCATCATTTTTATTCACAATTGCAGAAACACTATTCAGTTTATTATCACCAACATTTGCAAAGCCAATAGTTGATGAAAAAACCAAAATAGTGCACATTATAATAGTAACTAAAATTCTTTTCATTCAGATCTCTCCTCGTATAATATGATTTGTAATCAACTAAAAAGATCGATCTTTAAAAAGATTACAAAATTTAATTGAACCTTGATAATTGAATATTGTTTTT